>NZ_JBHVJT010000006.1:68748-164951 GCF_042798815.1 Kitasatospora sp. NPDC057738
AGCACAACACCAATCCTCTTGGAGAACAAAAAAAAACAGCACTCGCTGCCCCCCCCCCCCCCCCCCCCCAGCCCCCCCCCCCTCCCTCCCCCCTCCCCCCCCACCCACCCCCGCTCACGGGGTACTGGTTGCTCCGGAATCCAGTGCCGGCGGGCGAGCAGAGGGGGCCGGGAGCAACCGGCCGGATGGGCTCTCGACCAGGATCCGCGTGGTTGACGCGAAGCGGTGATTGTTGAGGAGGGCCCGAACCTGTTGGCACTGTTCGGCTGTCGTCGACTCACCTTAGTGCTGAGGCTCGTTCGTCCAGCTGATCGTCTGTGCTTGCGGAGTCACGGTGATTTCGAAGTACTCCAGCGGTGGTGCGCCGTCGGTGTACCACTGCGAGAGGTACTTCTCGATGTCGTCCCACAGCCGGTCCGGGCCGCCCTGACGGACCATCCAGCCGCCCGTCGCCGGGGAGAGCACCGCCCACGATCCGGCTCCGACATCGATCAGGAGGTATTCGTCCAGGCCGTCGCGGTGCAGCATGAGCTTCTGAGCCCGGGGCGCGGCGATCTGGGCGACGAAGCGAGCCGTCCAGTCGTCCAGGGCCTCCGGCCCGTACGTGGCGTCCCGGGCAACACCCGAGTCCAGGTCCGGCAACAGCCCGAGGGGCGGCGGCTGGTGGGGCCGGGCGAACATGAAGGAGACCTCGCCCCCGAGGAACCGGCCGACAGCCGTCCCGTCCTCCTGGACCGTGAGCCGGGCCAGCTCCGAGGAGTGCATCCAGCCACCCACGGTGGCCAGAATCACGCCGCCAGGCTTGGTCTGCTCGATCCACTGCGTCGGGATGGTGTGTACCTCGCACGTCGCGATCAAGCGGTCGTACGGCGCATCGGCCGGGTGGCCTACGAGTCCATCGCCGACGACGAGGTTCGGCCAGTAGCCGAGCCCTCCGAGAGCCGCGCCGGCCCGCCCGGAGACGTCCGGGTCGACTTCGATGGAGGTCACCTGCTCGTCACCGAGGAGGTGCGTCAGTAGGGCGGTGGAGTAGCCAGTCCCGGTGCCGATTTCCAGGACTGACATGCCTTCCGACACCTGGAGGTCCTGAAGCATGCGGACCACGAGGCCCGGCATGGTGGAGGAGGACGTGGGCGCTTGCAGAAGGCGTCCGTCCAACTGGAACGGAAAGATCACACCGCTGAGTTGAGTCACCAGGCTGTCGTCCTCGTACACGCGCCGGATCAGTCCCGGCTCGTCGGTGAGCGAGGCGGACCGGTACCACCCGCCATCGTCGTGCTCGAACCACCCGCCCGCGAGGAACGCTTCACGTGGGACGGCCAGCATCGCCGCCTCCCATTCGGGGCTACAGATCACCCCCTCCTCCTTGAGCTGGGCGACGAGCTTCGCCCTCAGACCCTCGGACGGCACGTCGATCATGCGGCCTCTCCGTTCTCCAGAAGGTCGGCAATCGCGGTCGTGATCGGCAGCTGGGCCGCATGCTCAAGCCATGCCCACTGGCCATTGGGGTTGCATTCCAGGAACCACCACTCGCCATCGGCGGTCACCGCGAAGTCGAACGCGCCGAACTTCAGGCCGAATTCGCGGAGGAAGAGCAGCAGAGCCGACCGGACCGATTCAGGGCACTCAACCGCCTCGTAGGTGAGGTGACGGTACGCGCTGCGCCAGTCCACCACGCCCTCCGGGGCCCTGATCAGCGAGCAGAACACCCGATCGCCCACGACCACCGCCCTGACGTCGGAGACCTTGGCCACCTGCTCCTGGAACAAGTGGGTACAGCCGGTCACCCGGTTGTCGATGTCCACCGGGTCGACCACTGCTGCCCAGATACCCGCAGATTCACCGCCGACATGGTAGGGGCCGGCATGGAGGGGCTTGTAGATCGTAGGCCGACCGGATACGAACGACCTCGCCGTGACTGGATCATTGGTGATCAAGGTTTCGGGCACGGGTAGCCCGAACCGTGCTGCGACGGTAAGTTGTTCGGGCTTGTACTCGGCTCGGGCGATGGCCTGTGGATGGCTCAGGTAGAGGCATTCAGGCAGTGCCGCGAGCACGCCGCCCAGGCCTCGGCGCGTTTCGTTCGCCGCGAAGCGGTCGGCCTGATCTTCGGTGCCGGGAAGATGAGGACTCGGCCGGCGGTGGTAGAGCGCGCGCACCCTGCCGAGTTCGGCCGCTCGGTCGCCGGCGCGTAGCGTCCCCGTCAGCCCGCCGGCGCCGAATCGAGCCGCGAGGGTGGCGATTCCGGGGAGGTCCTTCCCGGGGTCCAGCCGCAGAACGGGCACCCGGCGCCGGTTCAGCTCCGCGATGACGAGATCGGCTGTCGGGTCCTCGTGCTCGGTGGAAACGAGCACCGGGTGTCCGTTCATGGTCCTGCCTCTCAGTCCTGCGAAGCGTCGTGGCCGGAGTCGCCGTCCACCTTGCCGTCCTTGCCCTGCTGGGTCGGCGGGTAGGTGTTCACGGACGTGCCGTGCTTACCGAGTTCGGCAGGGGTCATGCTCCCGTCCTCGCCGAACCACCGGCCGGTCTGGGTCTCCGGGTCCAGGCCCGCGTACTGCCACCGCGACGGCTCGCCGTTTCGCAAGGGCATCATGCGCCCGAAGCCCCAGGGGGCGATGGGTAGGAGATCGGTAATGATGCTCAACTTTCCTCCTGTGTATTGTCGTTGGGAGGATTTACCGCTCTGGCATGCAAGACGCTACAGAGTCGAGATCAGGCCGTGAAGTGACCGCCGGTACGGGTAGCCGGCGCGAATTCCCGAAGTTGGGGGCTTTCATGAGGTCGACCCCAGGTGCATCCCTGACTGGCGGTCAGGGAAGGCCTCCGTGCTCGCGCGCGGTCAGCATCGCTGGGTACGTCTTCCGGGTGATACGAGAGCAGCTCGGCTTTACCCAGGAGGAGTTCGCAGTGAATCTGACGGTCTCGGCAGACACGATCGCGGGGTGGGAGAGTGGGCGACGTCCGCTCACGGCCGTGCCTGTCGGTCAGGTGCTCATGCTTGGCCGTCGGCTTCTGCGCATGGGCACGGCACCCGTGCTCATCCAGACATTGGAGCGGGCGTTCGAGGCCGACATGCTCCTGGCCGACATGCTCACGGAGGAGACGTATGCTCGGGAGAGTCTGATCGGATCAGTGGTGATGCGACGGGACCTTGTCGAGATCCTGGCATGGCCTCTCAGTGGGTTGGCGCCGAAGGCAATTCACTCGCTTCCGAAGCCGCCACGTGCACGAAGGGGGCCGGTGCCGGTCGGGCCGGAACTCTCCGCAGAGGACCGCGCGCGGTTCTTCACGAACATCCGGCGTACCGCTGCCGAAGCTCGGGGAGCGGACCAATTCCTCGTCCGGCGCCAAGCGCTCTACCTTGCGGGGTACGACGATCGAACCGACACACGGGAGTGGGTCGCTCAGCAGCAGCTGAACGAGCAACCTGGCGACTGGCTGGCCCGCTGGCTCAACGCTCGCTCCGTAGCCATGGTGTCCGCTCGCCACGGGGACCGGGACCGCATCAACCACTTCATCGACACAGCCCTCGCCGATGAAGCCGGCGCGATCGCGAACCTCAACTACTGGGCGTACTGGATCGGCGAAGTCGCGTACCTCGAACTCTCCGACGACTTCATCGGTGCGCCGAAGCCGGGCCCATGGTCGGGTGACAAGCTCCTGGCACACCTTGCCGAGGGCCTCGCACCTCAGCATGGATACGTGGAGCTCAACGTCCACACCGTTTGGTCCCTGCTCCAGGTTCGACCGAACCTGCTGCGCTTCGGAACCGCGGCTAACGCCCTTCGCGAGCGGCTGCCCATGATGTTGGATAGCCAGGAGGTCTCGCGACGCGGGCGACGAGAACTCGAAAGCATTCACTATGCGATCCGCCTTGCCGAGGCGTGAGAGGAGCCGGACAGTGACGGAGGACCTGAACGCGGTGGCGAGGTTCCTGTTCGAAGCCGGGACGCTCAAGCAGACCAAGCGCACAGGCTGGTGGATGGCCGGTGTCCGCGACCCCGAGTCGGTCGCCGAGCACTCCTGGCGGACCGCCCTGATCGCCTCGGTCATCGCCAAGCTCGAAGGCGCCGATCCGGCGCAGGCCGCGTTCCTGGCGGTCTGGCACGATTCCCAGGAAGCGCGCACCGGGGACGTCAACCACCTGGGCAAGAAGTACGCGCCGAGTGCGGATCCGGTGGCGGTGACGGCCGACCAAGTCGATGGAATGCCGGACGTCCTGGCCTCGACCATTCGGGATCTCGTCGCGGAGTACGAGTCGAAGGAGTCGTTGGAGGCGGTCTGTGCCCGGGACGCGGACAAGCTGGAGTGCATGATCCAGGGTGTCGAGTACAAGGCGCAGGGTTATGCGAACGCGCAGCGATGGATCGACAACAGCCGTGGCCGGCTCACCACGAAGACCGCGAATGATCTCGCCGATGCCATCCTGGCTACTGATTCCCTGGACTGGCTGCGGGCCGTTCTTGGCGAGAAGCCGATGTGACACGGTTAGCAGCAGGGTCCCTCCGGCCAGACGATCTCGACCGGCACGCCACGACTCCGGGCGAGGGCGACGACGTCTGCCGTCTCGCCCTGGCCGCGAGCCGGCAGGCCGTCCCAGACGGCAAGGAGCTTGTGGACGTGGTGTACGCCACGGCGTGAGGGATCCATGTCGGACCTTCCGATCGACATCAGATCGGACGGCACGCCATGGCTGTGTCCCGTCCCGTCACTGGAACCGAAGCCGGTCTCCTCGGGCGTCACCGGGCGCCTGAGTCGACGTGAGCAGGCCTCCCGGACGACCTCCTGCACCTCGGCCCGGGGATCGTGCCGGAGGCCCAGTAGGAGATCGCGGACTTGTCGTTCGAGTACTCCGCAACCGACGAAGCGCCGTGCCCCATGCAGGGGTGGGGCACGGCGCTCAATCTCCACACTCTGGGTCAGCCGAAGAAGGCGTCCAGGATCTGCTGGGCGGCGAGCCCTGCCGGGAGGGTGCCGGCGCGGACCTGGGTCTCCAACTCGGGGGCCAGGCGTCGCACTTCGGGGTTCTCGTGGAGGCGGGCGTAGAGCTGGTCGTGCACCATCGCCCAGGTCCACTCGACCTGCTGCTCCCGCCGCTTCGCCGCCAGGGCGCCCGTCGCGTCCAGCACCTTGCGGTGCTGCTGCAGCCGCTCCCACAGCACGTCCAGTCCCGCGCCGTCGCGGCCGCTGCAGGTCAGCACGGGCGGGGTCCACGCCGCGTCCGGTGGCTGCAACAGCCTTAGCGCGCCCGCGAGTTCGCGGGCCGCCGCCTTCGCGTCCGTCTCGTGCGGGCCGTCGGCCTTGTTGACGGCGATGACGTCCGCCAGCTCCAGCACGCCCTTCTTGATGCCCTGGAGCTGGTCGCCGGTCCGTGCCAGGCTGAGCAGCAGGAAGGTGTCGACCATCCCCGCCACCGCCGTCTCGGACTGTCCGACGCCCACCGTCTCGATGAGGACGACGTCGTAGCCCGCCGCCTCCATCACCACCATGGACTCCCGGGTGGCCTTGGCGACCCCGCCGAGCGTCCCCGAGGTCGGGGACGGCCGGACGAATGCGGCGGGGTCGACGGCGAGGCGCTCCATCCGGGTCTTGTCGCCGAGGATGGAGCCGCCCGTCCGGCTGGACGTCGGGTCGACGGCGAGGACCGCGACCCGGTGCCCCTGGCCCGTGAGCATGGTGCCGAAGGTGTCGATGAAGGTCGACTTGCCGACACCGGGCACCCCGGTGATGCCCACCCGGACGGCGCCGCCCGCGTGCGGCAGCAGCCGCTGGAGCAGCTGCTGCGCGAGCACGCGGTGGTCGGGCCGGGAGGACTCGACGAGGGTGACGGCGCGCGCGATCCAGGCGCGCGAGCCGTCCAGGACTCCCGTCACGTAGCTGTCGAGGTCGATCGTCCGCGGAGGCATGGGATCAGGCGATCACAGCTCGTGGCCGAGATCGGCCGCCAGGGACCTCAGCAGGTCGTACGCCGCGTCCGGGATGACCGTTCCCGGCGGGAAGACCGCCGCCGCGCCGGCCTCGTACAGGGCGTCGAAGTCCTGCGGCGGGATGACCCCGCCCACCACGATGGTGATGTCCTCCCGTCCCGCCGCGGCGAGTTCGGCGCGCAGCGCGGGCACCAGGGTCAGGTGCCCGGCGGCCAGCGACGACACGCCGACGATGTGGACGTCCGCCTCGACGGCCTGGCGGGCGACCTCGGCCGGGGTCTGGAACAGCGGGCCGACGTCCACCGTGAAGCCGAGGTCGGCGAAGGCGGTGGCGATCACCTTCTGGCCGCGGTCGTGGCCGTCCTGGCCCATCTTGGCGACCAGGATGCGCGGTCGGCGGCCCTCGGCCTGCTCGAACCGCTCGACCAGGTCGCGGGTGCGCTGGAGGGAGGCCGACGGGCCCGCTTCGTCTCGGTACACACCCGAGATGGTACGGATCTGGCCGGAGTGGCGGCCGTACACCTTCTCCAGGGCGTCCGAGATCTCGCCGACGGTGGCCTTGGCGCGGGCCGCGTTGACGGCCAGGTGCAGCAGGTTGCCGTCCAGTGAGCCGCCGCGCTGCGGCCCGGCCTCGGCGGACGCCGTCAGCGCGCGCAGCGCATCCTGGCACGCGGTCTCGTCGCGCTCCTCGCGCAGCCGGCGCAGCTTCTCGATCTGGCGGGCGCGCACCGAGGAGTTGTCGACCTTGAGCACGTCGATCTGCTCGTCGTTCTCCACCCGGTACTTGTTGACGCCGATCACCGGCTGGCGGCCGGAGTCGATCCGCGCCTGGGTGCGGGCGGCGGCCTCCTCGACGCGCAGCTTGGGGATGCCCGCGTCGATGGCCTTGGCCATGCCGCCGGCCGCCTCGACCTCCTGGATGTGCTCCCAGGCTCTCGCGGCGAGGTCGTGGGTCAGCTTCTCGACGTACGCGGAGCCGCCCCACGGGTCGATCACCCGGCAGGTGCCCGACTCCTGCTGGAGCAGCAGCTGGGTGTTGCGGGCGATGCGGGCGGAGAAGTCGGTGGGCAGCGCGAGTGCCTCGTCCAGGGCGTTGGTGTGCAGCGACTGGGTGTGGCCCTGGGTCGCCGCCATCGCCTCCACGCAGGTGCGGGTGACGTTGTTGAACACGTCCTGGGCGGTGAGCGACCAGCCCGAGGTCTGCGAATGGGTGCGCAGTGAAAGGGACTTGGGGTTCTTCGGGTCGAACTGCTTGACCAGCTTGGCCCACAGCAGCCGGGCCGCGCGGAGCTTGGCGACCTCCATGAAGAAGTTCATGCCGATCGCCCAGAAGAACGACAGCCGCGGCGCGAAGGCGTCCACGTCCAGGCCCACGTCCAGGCCCGCGCGCAGGTACTCCACGCCGTCGGCGAGGGTGTAGGCGAGCTCCAGGTCGGCCGTCGCACCGGCCTCCTGGATGTGGTAGCCGGAGATGGAGATCGAGTTGTACCGGGGCATCTTCTGCGAGGTGTACGCGAAGATGTCCGAGATGATCCGCATCGACGGCTGCGGCGGGTAGATGTAGGTGTTGCGGACCATGAACTCCTTGAGGATGTCGTTCTGGATGGTCCCCGCGAGCTTCTCGGGCGGTACGCCCTGCTCCTCGGCCGCGACGATGTACAGCGCGAGGACCGGCAGCACGGCGCCGTTCATGGTCATCGACACGGACATCTTGTCCAGCGGGATGCCGTCGAACAGCTGGCGCATGTCGTAGATCGAGTCGATGGCGACGCCCGCCATGCCGACGTCGCCGGTGACGCGCGGGTGGTCGCTGTCGTAGCCGCGGTGGGTCGGCAGGTCGAAGGCGACCGACAGGCCCTTCTGGCCGGCCGCGAGGTTGCGGCGGTAGAAGGCGTTGGACTCCTCGGCGGTGGAGAAGCCCGCGTACTGGCGGACGGTCCAGGGCTGGTTGACGTACATGGTCGGGTAGGGCCCGCGCAGGTACGGGGCGATGCCCGGGTAGGTCTCCAGGAAGTCCAGGCCGGCCAGGTCGGCGCCGGTGTACAGCGGCTTGACGCCGATGCCCTCGGGGGTGTCCCAGAGCAGCTCGTCGACGTCCTTGCCGGTGGACTGCCGCCAGGCGGCCTGCCACTGGTCGTCACTGACGGCGCCGTCGGCGGTGCCCGCGCCGCCGTCCAGCCCGATGCCGGTGAAGTCGGGGATCATCGGGCCGCCACCTTGGTCTCGTCGGTGCCGTCCGCACCGGTGATCTGGTCGAGGAGGGAGGTCAGGACGGCAATCGCGTCGCCCCCCGCGAAGATGAACTCGTCCACTCCGGAGGGGAGTTCGCCGAGCCGTCCGGCGAGCAGCACCCGCCTGGCGCCGGCCGCCTTCAGCGCCTCGGCCACGGGCGAGGCGTGCTCGGCGTACAGCGCGTCGCTGGAGCAGAGGCAGGCGACGGTGGCGCCGGAGGCCCGGAACGCCTCGGCGAAGGCCGCCGGGTCGACGGACTCGGCCGAGGCCGTCGCGATGCCGCCCGCCTGGAACAGGTTGGCGGCGAAGGTGGTGCGCGCGGTGTGCGCGGAGGCGTTGCCGATCGAGGCGAGGAAGAGGGCCGGGCGGGCGCCGTCGACGGCGACCCGGGCGTCCGAGCGGTCCCGCAGCGCCTCGTAGGCCTCGGCGCGGCGCACTCGCGGCAGCCCGCCGCCGGGCGCGGCCGGGGCCGGTTCGCGGACCAGCGGCTGCTCGTCCAGGTGCGGGAACTCGCTGACGCCGGTGATCGGTTCGCGCCGCTTGGCGAGCCGCACGGACCGCTCCGCCCAGGTCGCGGCGATCCGCTCGCCGATGAGGCCGGACTCCAGGGCGGCGTGCAGGCCGCCGGCCCGCTCGATCTCCTGGAACCAGGCCCAGGCGGCCCGCGCGAGCTCATCGGTCAGCTGCTCGACGTACCAGGAGCCGCCGGCCGGGTCGATCACCCGGGCCAGGTGGGACTCCTCCAGCAGGATCGCCTGGGTGTTGCGGGCGATCCGGCGGGCGAAGGCGTCCGGCAGGCCGAGCGCGCTGTCGAAGGGCAGCACGGTGACGGAGTCGGCGCCGCCGACCCCGGCGGCCAGGCAGGCGATGGTGGTGCGCAGCATGTTCACCCACGGGTCGCGGGCGGTCATCATCACCAGGGAGGTGACGGCGTGCTGACGCTGAGCCGAGGCCGCCGCGCCGGCCCCCGAGACCTCGGCGACCCGGGCCCAGAGGCGGCGCGCGGCACGGAACTTGGCGATGCCGAGGAACTGGTCGCCGTCCGCGGCGTAGCGGAACTCCAGCTGGCCGAGCGCGTCGTCGACGGAGAGTCCGGCGGCGGTCAGCGCGCGCAGGTAGGCGACGCCGGTGGCCAGGGAGCAGCCCAGCTCCTGGGCGGGGGAGGCGCCGGCCTCGTGGTACGGGAGGGCGTCCACGGTGAGCGCGCGCAGGCCGGGGTACCCGGCGGCGCAGCGGGCGGCCAGCGTCGTGGCCTCGGCGAGCAGCGTCCCGGTGCGGGCGCTCTGACCGGTGCGGGCCTGGAGGCCGAGCGGGTCGGCGCCGAGGTTGCCGGCGGCGGCGCCGGGGGAGACCTCGCGCTCCTCGTACAGCCGGAACAACTGCTCGGCGGCGTCGGTGAATTCGGGTCCGGCGTCGAGCGCCACGGCGGCCAGGTCCAGGTACACCCCGGTCAGTGCCTCGGGCAGGGCGTCCACCGGGAGGCCCGCGCCGCCGAGTTCCAGCCAGAGCGAGCTCACGCCGTGCTCCAGGTCGGCCAGCACGGCGTCGTTGGTGCGCCGGCGGTCCGGGTCGGCGTGCCGCTGGCGGACGTCCCACCCGGCCACGGCGGAGCCCTGCGGCCGGCTGCCGCGCACGAACGGCGGGAAGCCCGGGTAGCCCGGGGCGGCGGCGGTGTCCTCGGCGGTGTACAGCGGGTGGGCGCTCAGCCCGTCCTGGAGCCGGGTGGTGAGCGCCTGCTCGGCGGCGGGGCCGTCCTCGGGCTCGGCACCGGACTTGCGCAGCACGCCCTGGACGAGCTGCTGCCACTGCTCACGGTGCGCGGCCGGGAACTCGGCTGCGAGGGGGAGCCCTTCGGGCGGGACCTTCATGTGCGCAGGTTAGCGCCCGTTCGCAGGCCCGCAGGAGGGGGATTCCGTGTGACCTTTCCCTCGGTCGGGCCGATCTCGGGCACTCGCCGCGACGGGGAGTGTCATGGGGTGTCGGCGCAGGTGACACCAGGGGCGGGAGGGGGTGTCGTGACGGGTGGCAACCGGGGAGCGACCGGGGAGGCGGAGGGGAGCGGAGGGGTGGCGGCGACGGTCGGTGGCCGCGGGCGGGGCGGTTCCGGGCCGTCGCCGGCGAGCGGCGGCGTCCGAGGTCAACGCCGATGGCACGGAACGCGATCGATGTCCCGTCATGCCGTCAAATCGTCATGATCAGGGGGATTGCGGAACCCGGGCCCTCATCTATTAAGTTACTTCGAAGAAGGTGGGCGGGGCAGCACCCCCCCGTTGCTCGCCCTGCCCGCCTTCGCTGTCCCCGGTCCCGGCCGAGCCGTCCCCCGCCCCGTCCGGACCGTCCCCAGATTCCCCCGAAGGAGGGCGACCGTCATGGGAAAGCGTCGCAAGCCCAACCCGCCGAGCCGGGCCCGCATGGCGGTCCTCACCACGGCCATGGCGGCCGGCGGCGCGGTCCTCGCCTCCGGCACCGCCCACGCCGAGCCGACCCCGAGCCTCGCCTCCGTCAAGGAACAGGTCGACCAGCTCAACGAGGACGCCGAGCAGGCGATCGAGAAGTTCAACGGCTTCCAGGAGAAGCAGCAGAAGCTCCAGGGCGAGGCCAACCTGATCCAGGAGAAGGTCGCCCGCGGCCAGGAGGCGATGAACGAGCTGCGGACCCGGCTCGGCGCGGTCGCCGCCGACCAGTACCGCAGCAACGGCATAGACGCGTCGGTCCAGTTGATGCTCGACTCCGACCCGTCCGCCTACCTGGAGCGCGCCGCGGTGCAGAGCCAGGTCTCCGAATCCCAGGCGAACCTGCTCAAGCAGGCCCAGGACGAGCAGCGCAAGCTCGACCAGGACCGCGCCGAGGCCACCGCCACCCTGGCCGCGCTCGACTCGGTCGGCACGCAGCTGGCGGAGCAGAAGAAGGACATCCAGGGCAAGCTGGCCCAGGCCCAGGCGATGCTGAACAAGCTCAGCGCCGAGGACCGCGCCAAGATCAACGCCCAGCAGAACGCCGAGAAGGCCAAGGCCGAGGCCCAGCAGGCCGCCACCGCGGCCGCCAAGGACCGCGCCTCCCGCTCCGCCGACCGCCCGGACATGAACGCCCCGGTGCCGGCGGCCAGCGGCCGGGCCGCGACCATCATCGCCTTCGCCCAGGCACAGCTCGGCAAGCCCTACGGCTGGAGCATGACCGGCCCCAACAGCTTCGACTGCTCCGGCCTCACCGGCGCCGCCTACCGCGCGGCGGGCGTCAAGCTCTCCCGGATCTCCCAGGACCAGTGGAACGACGGCCCGCACGTCGACCGGGCCAACCTCCAGCCCGGCGACCTGGTCTTCTTCTACGACGACATCCACCACGTCGGCCTGTACATCGGCGACGGCAAGATGATCCACGCCCCGCGCACGGGCAAGAACATCGAGGTCCTGCCGATCTCCGCGATGCCGTACAAGGGCGCCGTCCGCCCGGCCTGACCGCGCGCCACCACCGGCCCGTTCCCGCTTCGGCGGGGGCGGGCCGTCGTCGTTGCGCGGGCATCGGTCCTCGGGTTCAAGGGGTCGTCGTGGCCGCGCCGGTCGGGGACGGGCCGCCGCCGTCGTGGCGGTGTGCCGGTCGGGGGACGGGCCGGTCAGAGCGCGGCGAGCCGCTGCAGCAGGTGCGCCGGGTCGGTGAGGCCGCAGGTCCGGCGGACGGCGGCGTCGTGGGCGTCGGCGAGGGCGTCGAGGCGGGTCAGCCGGGTGCGGCCCTGGCGGGAGAGGTGGGCGGTGATCCGGCGGCGGTCCTGGTCGTCCTGGCGCCGGTAGACCCAGCCGGAGTCGCACAGCGAGTCCACCAGCCGGCTCAGGCTCGCCTGCGGGATCAGCAGGGCCTGGGCCAGCTCTCCCATCGCGTGTCCCCGGCCGTCCGCGAGGGCGCGCAGCAGCCGCCACTGGTCGACGGTGCAGTCCTCCTCGGCCAGGGCGGCGGCGAGGCCGCCGGAGAGCCGGCGGTGGGCCAGTGTCACCAGCTCGACCAGCAGCGGCTCGGGGGCGGCGGGACGGTCGCCCGAGGTCTCACTCGTGGACGCGCCCGCGGACTCACCCGGGGACCGGTTCGCGGCCGGGCCGACGGGATCGCCGGGACGGGCGTCGATCCCCGGCGCGGCACCAGCTGCGGTCATCGGACGCTCCCTCTCCGGCCTTTCCCGATATCGGCGGTACGACGATACTCGCACCGTGAGCGTCGAGGTGAGCTTGATCGATCCGCTCGACGCGCTGCACTCGGTACGGGAGCGGGCGGCGCTTCGAGTGGGTCTCGTCGTGCCGCAGTCCGGCCCGCTCGGTCTCACCGGCCCGTCCGTGCTGGACGGGGCGCTGCTCGCCGCGCACGAGGTCAACGCGGCCGGCGGTGTCCGGGGCCGTCCGCTGGAGCTGGTGCTGGTGGACGGCGGCGGAGCGCCGGGCCGGGTCGCCGGCGAGGTGCGGCGGCTGCTGGACGCCGGGGTGCTGGACGCGCTCGCCGGGTGCCACACCAGCGATGTGCACCGGGCGGTGGAGAGCGTCGCCGCGGGCCGCACCGCGTACGTCTTCACCCCGCCGCACGAGGGCGGCTCCCGGCTGCCCGGCGTGCTCTGCACCGGCATCGACCCGTACCGTCAACTCGGCTCCGCAGTGCAAGAAGTGACTGTTCGTCACAGGATCCGCCGCTGGGCGCTGATCGGCAACGACTACATCTGGCCGCGCGCCGTCCACCGGGCCGCCGAGGGTCTCGCGGCGCGGGCCGGTGCCCGGGTGGTGCTGGAGCGGCGGGTCCCGTTCGGGGCGGTCGAGGAGATGCTCGACCCGCTGCTGGACGCGCTGCGCGCCGCCCGCGCGGACGCCCTGCTGCTCAGCCTGATCGGGCGCGACCTGGTGCACTTCAACCGGGCGCTGCGGCGCAGCGGGCTGGACCGCACGCTGGTGCGGCTCTCCGGCGCCCTGGAGGAGAACGGCCTGCTCGCGCTCGGCGGCGACGACACCGGGACGCTCTACGCCGCGATGCCCTCCTTCGCGACGCTGGCGGAGGAGTGCCGGCAGAGCCTCGCCGAGCGGCACCGGGCGCTGTGCGGCCCGTGGGCGCCGGTCCTGGACGCCTACGCGGTGGGGCTGTACGAGGGTCTGCACCTGCTCGCCGACCTGGCGGCCCGCGGGGCGCTGGCCCCGGACGGTCTGCTGGCGGCGGCCGGCCGGCTGCTGCGCCGCGAGGGTGCGGGCCGGGCGCGGATCCACCTCGCCCGGGCCGAGGGCCTCGGCTTCGCGGTGCTGCCGCACTGACTGCGGGTGCCTCCTTCCCGTCAGGTGGAATGCCGCGGCAAAACCCTTCCATCTGGAAATAGTTGCCTCTACAGTCTCCCCACACACCCGCAGGGTCGTCACGGAGAGAGAGCACCATGGCCGACACACCCGCGCCCCAGGGCATCGAGAGCTACGGCTACCAGCAGGAACTGCGCCGTTCGCTCGGCTTCACCGACCTGCTCGTCTACGGGCTGGTGTTCATGGTGCCGATCGCACCGTTCGGCATCTTCGGCGGCGTCTTCCAGGGCTCCGGCGGCATGGTCGCCCTGGCCTACGTCCTCGGCATGGTGGCGATGATGTTCACCGCCCTGTCGTACGCCCAGATGTCCCGGGCCTTCCCGATGGCCGGCTCGGTGTACACCTACGCGGGCCGCGGCATCGCCGCCCCGGTCGGCTTCCTGTCCGGCTGGATGATCCTGCTCGACTACGTGCTGGTGCCCGGACTGCTCTACCTGATCGCCGGCGTGGCCATGAACTCGCTGGTGCCGTCCGTCCCGGTCTGGCTCTGGCTGATCGGCTTCGTGCTGCTCAACACCGTGGTCAACTACCTCGGCATCGAGACCACCAACCGGGTCAACAAGGCGATGCTGATCGGCGAACTCGTCGTGCTGGCCCTGTTCGTGGTGGTCGGGGTCATCGCCCTGGCCAACGGCAAGGGCCGGGGCTTCGACTTCACCCCGCTGTACGACCCGCACACCTTCTCGTGGAGCCTGGCCTTCGGGGCGGTCTCGATCGCGGTGCTCAGCTTCCTGGGCTTCGACGGCATCTCCACCCTCTCGGAGGAGAACCGCGACTCCGCCAAGGCCATCGGCCGGTCCATGGTCGCCGCACTGCTGCTCGCGGGCACACTGTTCATCGTGCAGACCTGGGTCGCCTCGCTGCTGGTCGCCGACCCCGACGCGCTGATCCGGGACGGCGACCCGAACGGCACCGCCTTCTACGACGCGGCCCGCACCGCCGCCGGCGGCTGGCTCGCCACGCTGACCGCCGCCTCCACCGCCGTGGCCTGGGGCTTCGCCAACTCGCTGGTCGCCCAGGCGGCCACCTCCCGGCTGCTGTACGCGATGGCCCGCGACCGCCAACTGCCCGCCTTCCTGGCCCGGATCCACCCCACCCGCCGGGTGCCTGTCAACGCGACCCTGCTGACCGCCGGGATCTCGCTGGTGCTCGGCCTCTTCATGGCCTCGCGCGAGGACGGCATCACCCTGCTCAGCACCCTGGTCAACTTCGGGGCGCTGACCACCTTCCTGGTCCTGCACGTCGCCGTGGTCGTCCACTACCTCGTCCGCAGGCGCAGCAAGGACTACTGGCGGCACCTGATCGCCCCGGCGCTCGGCTTCGCGATCCTCGCGTACGTGGTCGTCAACGCCAACATCGCGGCCCAGCGGCTCGGCTTCGTCTGGCTGCTCGTCGGCGGGATCGTGCTCGCCGGGCTGACGGCGACCGGGCGCAAGCCCCGGCTGGCCGTCGCCGAGGCCGATTCCGCCACCGACGATTCCGCCACCGACGGTGCTGCCGCCACCGCCGCCGCCCCGAACGCCGCCACCGCCAAGGAGAAGAAGTGAGCCTGCCCGAGATCGTCCGGCTGAACCCGACCCCGGAGGACTACGCCTACACCTTCGGCGGCCGCGCCCCGCTGGTCACCGTCCGGCCCGGCACCGTCATCGAGCTGACCACCGAGGACTGCTTCGGCGGCAAGGTGCGCGGCACCGGCGACCTGCCCAGCCAGGTGTGCGTCTTCCCCTACCTCAACCCGGTCACCGGCCCGATCGCGGTGGCCGGCGCCGAGCCCGGGGACGTCCTCGCGGTGCACTTCGTGGAGATCACCCCGGCCCGGGAGTACGGCATCTCCAGCACCTTCCCGCACTTCGGCGCGCTGACCGCGACCCACTCCACCGCGATGCTCCACCCGCCCCTGGAGGAACGGGTCTGGGTCTACGACCTGGACGTCAAGTCGGGCGTCTGCCGGTTCCGGGCCCGCACCGGCGACTTCACGGTGGACCTGCCGCTCGACCCGATGCACGGCACGGTCGGCGTCGCCCCGGCGGCCGGCGAGGTGCTGGCCTCCATCACCCCGGGCGCGCACGGCGGCAACCTGGACACCCCCGAGATGCGGGCCGGCACCACCGCCTACTTCCGGGTCAACGCCGAGGGCGGCCTGCTCGCCATCGGCGACGGCCACGCCCGTCAGGGCGAGGGCGAGGTCTGCGGCACGGCGGTGGAGGCGGCGATGCGCACCACCGTGATCGTCGACCTGATCAAGGGCGGCGGCCCGGCCTGGCCCCGGCTGGAGAACGACGACTTCCTGATCAGCACCGGCTCGGCCCGTCCACTGGAGGACGCGTTCCGGATCAGCCAGCACGACCTGGTCGGCTGGACCGGCGAACTGCTCGGCCTCGACCGGCTCGACGCCTACCAGCTGGTCAGTCAGGCCGGGCTGGCTCCGGCGGCGAACGTCTGCGACACCAACTACACGATGGTCGCCAAGCTGCCGAAGAACCTGCTCGGCCGGGCCCGCGCCTACGACGGGTTGCACGACCGCCTGCGCGAGACCGCCGGGGCGTACCTGCGGCACCGGTAGCGGCGCCCCGCCGGTCCGGGCCCGCGGAACCGGACGCATCGGCCCGGACGTACTGGCCCGGACGTACTGGTCCGGATGTGCCGGTCCGGATGTACCGGTCCGGACGTGCGGGCCCGGACGCACGACTCCGACCCGCGGGTTCGCCCGCGCGGGTCAAAGTCCCGGCAAATCCCACGGACCCCCACCACCCCCACCCGGGGCCCGTCGGCACCCCCACGCCGACGGGCCCGCGGGGGAGCCCCGGGATGTCTCAGGGGTGCGGCGCGCAGACCAGCAGGTACGGGAGCAGCGGTAGCACCGACACCCCGAACCGCCAGACCGGCCGGCGCCGTCCGCTCCCCGGCCGGGCCAGCCGCCGGACCCGGGCGAGCACCCCGGTGGACGCCACCCCCAGGGCCCCGCCGGCCCCGTTCCCGTTCCCGGCCCCAGCGGCCGGATCCGGGCCGCTGGTCGCCAACGCGCAGAGGGCGGACGCAAGTTCGTCGCGCGAAGCCCGCTCCAGCGCCGCGTCGTCCGCCGCCATCTCCAGCAGCAGCGCCACCTCGGAGCGCCCCAGCCGGGCCAGCGGCAGCGGCCCGAGCAGCAGCGCGAAGGTGTCGGCCGGCAGCCGGAACAGGTGGTGGCGGCCGCGGATGTGCCCGTGCTCGTGCGCGACGGCCGCCGCGAGCTGCCGCTCGTCCAGCAGCCGCAACGCCCCGCGCGACAGCACCACCCGGGAGCGGCGCCCGGGCAGGCAGTAGACGGTCGGTCGGCCGTGCTCCAGCACCAGCGCGTCCCAGCGCCGGTCCGGTACGCCGACCACGTCCAGTACCGCCCGATGCCGTCGCCGGTCCCGTCCGGTGCGCAGACCGACGGCCGTCACCAGCGCGGCGAACAGGGCCCCGCCGACGGTGAGCAGCCACCAGTCGTGGGTGTGCGGCAGACCCGGCCCGGCCGGTTCGCCGTGCGGGGGGTGCCCGAACAGGCCGAGCAGGTCGAGCAACCCGAGCAGCCCGAGCAGTCCGGCCGGCCGGTGGGCGAAGGGCTCCACCGCGTGGTGCGCGGTGAGCAGCAGGGCCACCGTGAACGAGGCCATCAGGGCGAGCCAGAGCGCCGCGCCCGCCGCCGGACGGGCCTGGAGCCGGACGGAGCCGGCCAGCCGGCGGGGCAGCAGGACGCCGGTCACCAGCAGGTGGAGGCAGAGCACCGCGAGGGTCACTCAGGGCCCCGGGACTTCACCTGTTCGAGGGCGGCGAGCAGGGCCGAGGCCTCGTCCCCGCTGATCCGGTCGACGAAGTGGAGCAGTGCGCCCGCCCGGTCGGGGGTGGTCTCCAGCGCCTGGTGCATCAGCCGGGCGGTGTACTCCTCGCGGGTGCAGGTGGGTTCGTACACCCAGGCGCGGCCGACCTTGTCGCGGCGCAGCCAGCCCTTGGTGTGCAGGATGTCCGCGACCGTGGTGACGGTGGTGTACGCGACCGCCCGTTCCCGCTGGAGGTCGTCCACCACCTCGCGCACCGTGGCGGGCCGGCCCCAGGACCAGAACCGGTCCATGATCTCGGCCTCCAGATCGCCGAAGCCCCGTAGCACCGCCCTCTTCTCCCTCGCCGAGCCGACCACCGGCGCCTTTCGCCCGCCGGAACGCGGCCCATGGTACGGCGAGCGCCGGGGGGGGGGCAAACAGAGGAAGAGGGGGGGGGAGAGGGGGGGCGCAGGGGGAGGCTAACAGGGCCCAGGAGGGGATGGGAACGGAAAAGGAGGGCACGGGGACGGCCCAGGAGGGCAAGGTAGGATCACGCGCTCTCTGCGGGGGGGGGGAGGCGGACGGCCCCCTCCTTCCCGCCGCGGGTGGTGCCCAGGTGGTGGTCGGCGGGTGTGCAAGCCGTGTCGGAAGCCGCCCGCCAGGGCTGGAATCGTCGGACACACCCCAGGACGGCCACCCGCCCGGGACTCAGGACAGCCGCCGCCCGAGCGGGATGCGGGAGCGGGTGAACAGCGCCGCGAGCAGCCCCGCGACCACCGGCAGCAGCAGCACGATCAGCAGCAGTTCGCCCCAGGGCGCGGTGATCAGCGCCGGCTTGGCCCCGAACCCGCCAGCCCGGGACTTCAGCAGCCCCACCGCCGGCACGAAGCCGTTGACCGCGCCGAGCAGTGCGCCCAGCAGGGCGATCAGCGTGCACTGGAGGCCCGCCATGCTCCGCCGGATCCGCGGCGGCGCGCCGACCGCGGCCAGGGTGGCCTGGTCCTGCCGGGAGTCGGCGGCCGCCAGGCCGGTGGCGATCCCGGCCGCGCCGAGCACGACCAGTCCGGCGAAGCCGGTGAGCGCCAGGGTGAGCGCGTCGCTCTTCGGCTGGTAGCCGCGTTCCACCTCCAGCGTGGAGAAGCGGTCCAGCCGGGCGGCGGCCGCCTCGGCCCGTTGCTGCGCCTTGCGGTCGGGCGGGGTGGCGGGCAGCCAGACCGAGCCGGTCGGCCGGGCGGCGAGCCCGAGTCCGGGCAGCGCGGAGGGCAGTGCCAGGCCCTGGGCGAAGTCGGCGGCGGCCGGGTTGTCCACCAGCACCGCGTCGACCGGGACCTCCTGCAGGTCCGGCTTGGGTATCTCGCCGGGCTGCAGCGGAGCGCCGCCCCCGCCGCGCAGGATCATCACGGCCTTGCCGTCGGCGCCCACCAGGGCCCGGTCGAAGACCAGCAGCTTCCCTGCGGCCAGCGCCTGTTCGGCAGCCGGGTCATGGATGCCGAACAGGTTGTGCAGCACGGTCGCGTCACCGGTGGCGAGGTGCGGCGGTGCGCCCAGGCCGCGCCGCTCCGGCGGGCCCTTGAGCTGGACGGTGCTGGCGCAGTTGTCGCAGAAGCGGTACTCAACCTGGCCGAGGTCGCCGCGCGGGCCGAGCCCGGACAGCTGCTTCTCCAGCTCGGCGCGCTCCTCGGCGAGCCTGGGCCCCTCGACGTGGCTGGTCAACTGGACGGCGCCGTAAGGGGCCTGGGGCCGGTAGTCGCGCCGGTTCTCGGCGTCGGTGCTGGTGGTGTAGACGCCGATGGCGACGGCCCCGGCCACCGCGGCCATCACCGCGGCCACCGCCGGAGCGGTGCGCGAGCGGTGCCGGGCGGAGTCGCGCAGAGCCAGCCGGGGGCCGAGCGGCAGCCGGCCGGCGGCCCGGCCGATCAGCGCGATCAGCATCGGGGTGCACAGCAGCAGGCCGAGTTCGGCGATCACCGAGCCGCCGAGCACGGTGAGGGTACGGGTGTCGTAGCCGCCGACGCCCGGCTGGTCGCGCTGCACCGAGGCCGCGCCGTACATCGCGAGCACCGCGCCGAGGGCGAGCAGTGCGACGCCGGACACGGTGACCAGGCGGTTGGGTCCGCGGACGGTGTCCCGGCCGGTCAGCCCGGCGGTGACGCTGCGCCGGGCGGCCTGCAGCGCGGGCAGCGCGGCCGCGAGCAGCGCGGTGACCAGGCCGATCCCGGCGATGGCGATCAGGTCCAGCGGCGGTACGGCGAAGTGGCCGAAGCGCGCGCCGCCGATCTGCTCGATCCACGGCCGCAGCACGGCGACCACCGCGGTGCCGAGCACCACGCCGACCACCGCTCCGGCCGCGCCGAGGACCAGGCCGCCGCCGAGCACCACCGCACCGACGTGGGCACGGCTCCCGCCGGCCGCGCCGAGCAGGGCGAGCTGGCGGCGCGAGCGGCGGGCGCCGACGGCGAACGCGGGCCCGGCGAGCAGGGCGACCTCCAGCAGGGCCAGGCCGGTGACGGTGGCGACGACCATCCTGGTGTTGTTGGCGGCCGTCGGGTCGCTGTAGCGGTGGGCGTCCCGGTAGTAGGGGACGGCCTGCTCCGGCGGCGGGGAGAGCGCCACCGAGCGTGCCGTGAGCGTGTAGCCGTGGGCGTTGAACCGCTGCACCTCGGACCAGCCGAGCGGGGCGCCGGCCGGCAGCCGGACCAGCCAGGCGGACCGGGCGGCCGAGGGCTTCTGCGCCGTGGGTCCGGCGGCGGCCAGCGCGGTGTTCAGCGGGTCGACCAACTCGCCGGGCCGGGCGACGAGTTCGACCCGTCCCAGCTCGCCCGGGTGCTCCACGACACCGGTGATGGTGAAGGTGGTGCCCTCCAGGCCCTGGACGGTGGTGGTGGCGCCGGGCCGGAGCCCGGAGCGGTCCAGGAAGGCCCGGGTGACGGCCACCTCGTGCGGGGCACTCGGCGCGGGGCCCTCGACCAGGTCGAGCCGGCCGCGCCAGACCGGGTCGCCGAGATCGGCCTCGGTGGTGAGGGTGCGGACCAGGCCCTCGGGCGAGGTCGCGCCGGCCTCCGGACCGGGCCGGGCCGGGGTGAGCACGCTGCCGGGCGGCAGCAGGGAGGCGACCAGGGCGGCCGGGTCGGTGCTCGCGCCCTTCGCCTGCTCGGCCGTCGGCTGCTCCCCGGGGCGGGGCTGGACGGAGAAGGCGCCGTCCTCGGCGATCGGGGCCTGCTCGACCGTCTGGCCCGGGTCGAGCGAGGTGACCAGGGCGTCCGCGCCGCCCACCACCCGCTCGACCCGTTCGGCCGGGGTCAGCTGCCCGCTGCGGTGGACCACGTCGGCGCCGGTGACGCCGAGGACGGGCAGTGCGATCATGGCGGCGATCAGCGCGCTGCGGCCCTTGGCCCGCAGGGCGTCGCGGCGGGCGATGCGCAGGGCGACCCGCCAGGCTCCGATCCTCACGGTGCCACCTCGCCGAGCACGCCGGTCGGGTGCACCGCGGCGAGGCGGGCGGAGGACCGGCGGCCGGGGGTCTCCGAGGCGACCGCGCCGTCCCGCAGGTGGACCACCCGGTCCGCCCAACTGGCGTGGGCCGCTTCGTGGGTGACCATCATGGCGGCGGCGCCGGCGTCGCAGCGGGCGCGCAGGACGGCGAGCACCGCCTCGCCGGTGGCCGAGTCGAGGGCGCCGGTCGGCTCGTCGGCGAGCACCAGCCGGCGTTCGCCGATCAGGGCCCGGGCGATGGCGACGCGCTGCTGCTGGCCGCCGGACATGTCGTCCGGGAAGCGGTCGGCGAGTTCCCCGATGCCCAGCTCCTCCAGGGCGGCCAGCGCCTCGCGGCGGGCTCGGCGTCCCGGGACGCCGTCGAGTTCGCGCGGCAGGGAGATGTTCTCGGCGGCGGTCAGGGCCGGGATCAGGTTGTAGTCCTGGAAGACGTACCCGATCGAGCGCCGCCGCAGGTCGGCGAGCCTGCCGCGGCCGAGGCCGCCGAGCGCGACCCCCTCCACCAGCACCTCGCCGTCGCTGGGCTGGTCCAGCCCGCCGGCCAGGGTCAGCAGGGTCGACTTCCCGGAGCCGGACGGGCCCATCACGGCGACGAACTCGCCCGGGTGGACGGCCAGGTCGATGCCGCGCAGGGCGTGCACCTCGGCGGCGCCCCGCCCGTGGACGCGGGTGACGCCCGCCAGGCGCAGGACGGGTGCGGGCCGGGTCGGATCGGTGTGGGACACACTTCCCCCTCGTGAGCTGCTCAACTGCATATGTCGGTGAACTATATATGCCGGAGGACGTGCTGCGCGGCGGGGTGGTTCCCGGAGGTTTCCGGATGGTTCTCCGGCGGGGGCGATCGGGGTCGGTCAAACTTCTACAAAGCTGTCGAGGATGTGGGCGAAAACCCGGCCCGGGTCGTTCGGGGGCGGTCTATGCTCGGGGCGGCTCGCGGCTCGCGGTTCACCGCTCGGGGGTCCGTGCCGTGTCGTGTCGCCGAGCGCGTCACCCGACGCGCGGTCAGCCCCGTGTGCGGCAACCGGCGGGGGGTCGGTACGACCGCCCTGCGCGCCTACCCGTCGGCCGCGGGGGCGATGGCCATCATCGAGGTCGTCAAGACCGCGCGCCGAACCGTCGGCGGTGCCGACCGCACGTCACCGCCCGCCCCGCACGGACGGTCGGTGGGCGGCGGCTCGCCACCCGTCCGTCCCCTCCTCCCGTGAAGGAGGTGCCGTCGTGCACACCCTGACCACCGTCGACTTCCTCGTCCGGCTCGCCACCGGCGTCGCCTGCGGCGCGCTGATCGGCGTCGAGCGCCAGTGGCGGGCCCGGATGGCCGGCCTGCGCACCAACGCCCTGGTCGCCGCCGGCGCCACCCTCTTCGTGCTCTACAGCGAGGCCGTCGTCGACACCGGCAGCCCCACCAGGGTCGCGTCGTACGTCGTCTCCGGCATCGGCTTCCTCGGCGGTGGCGTCATCCTGCGCGACGGCGCCGGCGTGCGCGGCCTCAACACCGCGGCCACGCTGTGGTGTTCGGCCGCCGTCGGGGTGCTGGCCGCCGCCGGCAAACTGCAGCTGGCCGTCCTCGGCACGCTCGCCGTGCTCGCCGTCCACCTGGTGCTGCGCCCGGCCGGGCGACTGCTCGACCGGGCCCCGCAGTCCGGCAGCGACCCGGACTCCACCAGCCGCGCCA
Source organism: Kitasatospora sp. NPDC057738 (assembly GCF_042798815.1). NCBI lineage: Bacteria > Bacillati > Actinomycetota > Actinomycetes > Kitasatosporales > Streptomycetaceae > Kitasatospora > Kitasatospora sp. NPDC057738. The sequence goes on from NZ_JBHVJT010000006.1 coordinate 91,169, forward strand.
CCATCCACCTGGAGTGCGACCGCAAGTCCGAGACCCACATCCGGGCCCTGCTGCTCCAGGCCCTCGCCGCCTCCGGACTCGCCCCGACCGGTCTGCGGGCCCGCCGCACCGACAGCGGGGACGCCACCAGCCTGCGGGCCACCGTCGCGATCACCGGGTCGGTCGCCCCGGCGCTCGAACAGGTCGTCACCCGGCTGTCGTTGGAGCCGGGCGTGCGCGACCTGCACTGGCACCTGGAGGACGAACCGGAGGACCCCGGCAACCCGGCGCTCGCCTGAGGCCGTAGCGCCGAACACCGTAGAGCTGTCGCCGTGCCGCCGTGCCGCCGTGGCGCCGAAGGCCCGGCACACCCCGGAACCGCCGCCCGACCCCACCCGAACCGACTGGAGGCCCGATGCCGACCCCCGACCCCGAGCACGGGCCGCTGGTTCCGATGCTGCTGGTGCTGACCGTGGTCACCGGAGTGGTGGACGCGGTCAGCTACCTCGAACTCGGCCACGTCTTCGTCGCCAACATGACCGGCAACGTGGTGTTCCTCGGCTTCGCCCTGGCCGGTGCGGCCAACCTCTCCGCCACCGCCTCGCTGGCCGCCCTCGCCGCGTTCCTGCTCGGCGCGCTGGCCGGCGGTCACCTCGCCCGTCGCCTGCCCGGTCACCGCGGCCACCTGCTGACCGTCGCCGTCGCCGTCCAGTCGGCGCTGGTCGCGGCGGCCACCGTGCTGGCGGCCGTGGCCGGCCACACCGGCGACCCGGCCCGCTACACCCTGATCGGGCTGCTCGGCTTCGCCATGGGCGGCCAGAACGCGGTGGTCCGCGCCCTGAAGGTGCCCGACCTGACCACCACCGTGCTCACCATGACCATCACCGCCCTGGCCGCCGACCGCACCGGCCCCCGCCGCCTCGCCTCCGCCGTCTGGATGTTCGCCGGCGCCCTCCTCGGCGCCGTCCTCGTCCTCCGTGCGAACGTCCCGCTCGCCCTCGCCCTGGCCCTCGCGCTGCTCCTCGCCGTCGCCGCCCTCACCCACCGCGCGGCCGGGTCCACCCCCGCCCCGGCCTGGACCCGCCCCCGCTGACCGGGCGGCGACGGCCCCCCGGAGCCGCGGTCCTCCCGGTACGCTGTCGTCCCGGCAGGCCGCGGCCTGCGGATCGTCGTGAGGGACAGGGGAGTTGCATGGGCGCCAGCGCCTGGTCGTACGCGGTTCCCCACCGGGAGGACCTCCAGGCCGCCCTGGACGCGCTGAGGGAGAAGGTCTTCAGCGAGGACGAGTCCTACCGGGAGGAGGGGCTCGGATCGCTCGCGGAGCTCATGGTCTCCGGCCGGCTCGACGAGCAGGGAGCCCACTCCGTGCTCGACGTGGTCACCGTGGTCCACTGCGCCGTCGACGAGGAGGACCACGGCGACGTCCGGGTGGTGGAGGGTGCCGAGGTCGTGGAGCTGTTCGGCACCGGCCGGCCTTCGCTGGACATCGTCCGCGCCGCCGAGGAGAAGGGCGTGGGTGACATCGACTTCCCGCCCTCCTTCCGGGGCTCGGGCTGCTGCACGGTCACCTACGGGCCGGACGGCGCTCCTGACGGCCTCTACTTCTGGGGCGTCACCGGCGACTGACGGGCCGGGCCCCGGGCCCGGTCAGTCCTCGCTGCGGTGGCCGGCGCGGCCGCTCCAGCGGGGTTCGAGGCGGGCCCAGCCGGTGCTCCAGGCGGTCTCGGCGCGGCGGTCGAGGGCGTGCAGGCGCAGCCGGAGGGCGAGCGCGAGCAGGGCCAGGAGAGCGAGGAGGGCTCCGGCGCCCGTGCAGGCGGCGGAGACCGCGAGGGCCGCGCGGTCGGCCGGGGGAGCGGAGACGGCGCCGGCCGGGTCGACCCAGACGGGGACGTGGCTGCCGGTGACGGCGGAGTGCGGGGCCTGGACGGTGCCGACGTGCCGGGTACCGTCGGGGGCGGTCCAGGCCGCGTCGGCGTCGATCCGGTTGCTGTAGCCGCCGGCGAAGCGGCTGCCGGCGGCGGTGGCGCGGTCCGGGACGCCGCGGACCACGGCGTCGACCTGCTGCAGCCGTGCGCGGTCGGTGTCGGCCAGGTGGGCGGTGGAGCGGTAGAGCAGCAGGGAGCCGCCCGCGGCGAGGGCGAGCGCGAGCACCGCGCCGAGCAGGGCGGACAGCCAGGCGCGGGCCCGGGAGCGGTCGAGGGGGCGGACGAGCGGCTCGTGCCGGGCACCGAGGGCCCGCCGCAGCTGTCGGCCGGCGCGTCGGGGGAGCGACGCGGGCCGGGCCGGACGGGGTGTGCTGGACACGGTGAGGGCTCCTCAGGGACGCGGGGGCGCGGGGTGGTTCCCGCCCCAATGTCCCCCCGGCGGGCCTCCGCGCACAAGACTCGTGCGCGCCCGGAGGATCGCCAGGGCCGCTCGGCCCCGCGGTCGGGACGTTCGACCCTCGGCATTCGCCGGGCGGTCCGGGCAGGCTGGGGAGCGGCGGCGCCCTCCCGGTGCTTGGGCGCGGCCGTGGCCCGGTTCGGCCGTGGGGGCGCCGGGTCGAGGTAGGGGGCAGGGGGTGGTCGTGGGGTCACCCCCTGCCTGTGCCGTGCCCGGCACCTGCCCGCTCTCCGCCCCTGCCCCGCAGGGAAGCTGACGACGTCCCAGGTCATGGCTGTATTCTGCCCGGATATACACTCGGGGTATACGCCGGGTGTATGTTTCCCTCCATGAGTGTTCCTTTGACCCTCCTGGGGCTGCTGGAGCGTGAGCCCAGCCACGGCTACGACCTCAAGCGCGACTACGACTCCCTCTTCGGCCGCGGCAAGCCCCTTCCGTACGGTCAGGTCTACGCGACCCTCGGCCGACTGGCCCGCGACGGCAAGGTGATGGCCGGCGAGGCGGAGCCCGGCGACGGGCCCGAGCGCAAGCGGTACGTCATCACCGAGACCGGGGCGACCGAGTTCGAGACCTGGCTGCGGGAACCGGTCGCACCCGAGCCCAACCTCCAGTCCGTGCTGTTCACCAAGGTGGTGCTGGCCCTGATGCTGGGCCGCGACGCCGAGCACTACCTGGACACCCAGCGCGCCGCCCACCTGCGCCGGATGCGCGAACTCACCGAACTGCGCCGCACCGGCGCCCTGGTGGACGCCCTGCTCGCCGACCACGGCCTGTTCCACCTGGAGGCCGACCTGCGCTGGATCGACCTCACCGCCGCCCGCCTGGACGCGCTCGCCGCGGAGGTGAACGCGTGACCGCCGTGATCGAGGCCCGGGACATCGCCCTCGCCTTCGGGGAGACCCCCGCCCTGCGCGGGGCCAGCCTGTCCGTCCAGGCCGGCGAGGTGCTCGCCATCATGGGCCCCAGCGGCTCCGGCAAGTCGACGTTACTGCATTGCCTGGCCGGCATCCTGGTGCCCGACGCGGGGGAGGTGCTGTTCGACGGGCAGCGCCTGGACACCATGCCGGAGGCCCGGCGCAGCGCCCTGCGCCGGGACAGGTTCGGCTTCGTCTTCCAGTTCGGCCAGCTGGTAGCGGAGTTGACGGCCGAGGAGAACGTCGCGCTGCCGCTGCTGCTGAACGGCGTGCGCCGCTCCGCCGCGCTGGCCCAGGCCCGCCCCTGGTTCGCCCGGCTCGGCCTGGACGGCCTGGAGGAGCGCCGCTCCGGCGAGCTGTCGGGCGGTCAGGCGCAACGGGTCGCGCTGGCCCGCGGGCTGGTGGCCCGCCCGCAGGTGCTGTTCGCCGACGAGCCGACCGGCGCGCTGGACTCGCTGACCGGCGAGCAGGTGATGGAGCTGATGGTCGCCTCGGCCAAGGAGCAGGGCACAACCGTCGTCCTGGTCACCCACGAGGCCCGGGTCGCCGCGTACGCGGACCGCGAGGCGGTCGTCCGCGACGGCAGGGCCCGTACGCTCTCGGCCGGAGCCGGAACGGTGGCCCCGTGATCGCCTTCTCGCTCCGACTGGCCGTCAGCGGCGGCCGGGAGGCGGTGGCCCGGCTGCTGATGATCGCGGCGGCGGTCGCGGTCGGGGTCGGGCTGCTGCTGTCGACCTGCTCCGGAGTCAACGCGATCGGCCGCGCCAACGCGCGGCAGCTCTGGATGAACACGGGCGTCAAGGACGCGACCGCGGCCACCACGGCGGACCCGCTCTGGTGGGGCGCCCGGGCGGACTACTACCGCGGGAGGACCGTCTTCCGGGCCGATGTCGCCCCGACCGGTCCCACCTCGCCGCTGCCGCCCGGCCTGAGCCGGCTGCCCGCGCCCGGCGAGTACTACGCCTCGCCCGCACTGGAGAAGCTGCTGCGCGACACCCCGGCCGTCGAACTGGCCGACCGCTTCCCGGGGCGGCTGGTCGGCACCGTCGCCGACGCCGGGCTGCCCTCCCCGGACAGCCTCGTGGTGGTCGTCGGCCGCACGGTGGACGAGGTCAGGGCGCGGCCGAGGCCCACCACCGTCACGAGCATCGCCACCGCGATGCCCGCCGACTGCTCCCGCGACTGCTACGGCGCGGGCGTGCACGGCGACGCGCTCCTGCTGGTCCTCACCGTGGTCGCGGCGGCGCTGATCTTCCCGGTGCTGATCTTCATCGGCACCGCGACCCGGCTGTCCGCCGCCACCCGCGAGCAGCGCTACGCCGCGATGCGCCTGGTGGGGGCGACGCCCGGCCAGGTGTCGGTGATCTCGGCGGTGGAGTCCACGGTGGCGGCGGTGCTCGGCACGGCCGTCGGCTTCGGCCTGTACGTCGCGCTGAAACCGCTGGTGGCCGACGTGCCGTTCACCGGCGACCGCTTCTTCGCCTCCGACCTGAGCCTGACCCTGCCGCAGGTGGCCGGGGTGGTGCTGGGCGTGCCGACGGCGGCCGCGCTCGCCGCCCGGTTCGCGCTGCGCCGGGTCACCATCTCGCCGCTCGGGGTCTCCCGCCGGGTCACCCCGAAGCCGCCGAGCGCGTGGCGGCTGGCGCCGCTGGTGGCCGGTCTCGCCGAGCTCGGCTACTTCGTCGGCGACCATCCGAAGACCACCAACGGGCAGTCGTTGGCGTACCTCAGCGGCTTCGTCCTGGTCATGCTCGGCCTGGTGATCGCCGGTCCGTGGCTCACCATGGCGACCGCCCGGGCGGTGGCCCGGCGGACCAGCCGACCGGCCTCGCTGATCGCGATGCGCCGCCTGTCGGACGACCCGAGGGCGGGCTTCCGCTCGGTCGCCGGCCTGGTGCTGGCGCTGTTCGTGACCACCGGGACCCTGGCCATCATGAGCACCATCAACGCCAACCAGGGCATGCTGGACGGCGCCCCCGAGGTGCGCAAGGCGATCGTGGCCACCCCGTTCGGCAACCGGGAGGACGCGACCCCGCTGCCCTCGGTGCCCGATCGCGTGCTGGCGCAGGCCCGGGCCGTCCCCGGGTTCCGGGGGATCGCCCTGGTGCACGACAACCCGGCCGGGATCGGCGCGTACCAGCGGGGCGAGCGACGGATGGTGCCCAGCCTGGTGAACTGCTCGGAACTCGCGCAGATCCCCGTGGTCGGCCACTGCGCGCCCGGAGCCGCCGTCGCGGCCGTCGACCCGTTCCAGTTCGTCGACCTGCTGGACGCCTCCCAGCACGAGTGGCCGGCCGCGCAGATCCCCGCGGCGGAGGTGGCCGAACTTCCGGTGCGGATGCTCTACGCCACCACCGACGGGGCCGAGGCGGCCAAGGAGCAGCTGCGGACGCTGTTCATGAAGGAGTTCCCGACCTACGAGCCGCGGTTGGCCGAGGACTGGGCCTCCGGCGGGCAGAAGAAGCTCCAGGGCTGGCGGCAGCTGGCGAACGTGGTGCTGCTGACCACCCTGCCGGTCGCCGGGTGCAGCCTCGCGGTGAGCGTGGTCGCCGGACTGTCCGACCGCAGGAGGCCGTTCGCGATGCTGCGGCTGACCGGCGCACCGCTGCGGCTGCTGCGCCGGGTGGTCGGGCTGGAGAGCGCGCTGCCGCTGCTGGTGGTCTCGGCGCTCGCGATCGGTACCGGCTTCGCCGCGGCGGCGATGTTCCTCACGGCGCAGATGGGCTACGACCTGGTGTCGCCGGACCTGACGTACTACGGACTGACCGGCTTCGGCATCGTCGCCTCGCTCGGCATCATCGCCTCCACCCTGCCGCTGCTGAAGCGGATCACCGGGCCGGAGGCGGCCCGCAACGGCTGACCGCCCCGGCCCGGGGGCTGCCCCGCCGCCCGCCCTCAGCGGGCGACGGGGTAGCCGTGCGTCCCGGCCCGCACCCGCGGGGACAGCCCCGGCAGCCAGCTGCCGAGGACCAGCGCGGACGGGTAGAACATCGGCTCCGGCAGCGCGTCCACCGGGAAGCGCTCCCAGCCGGCGCAGGCGTGCGGCTCGGTGACCACGGCCTCGGCCAGGCTGGGCGGCGCCAGCACGGCCGCGGTCAGCCGGGGCCGGCCGAGCTCGTGGTCGAGGTGGACGGCGAGCACCCGCATCTCCTCGGCGGGCAGCACGATGCCGGTCTCCTCGGCGAGTTCGCGGGCCGCGGTCCGCTCGAAGGACTCGCCGAGGTCGACCTTGCCGCCGGGCAGGCTCCAGGTGGGCGGCTCGTCGGCGGTGGTCCGGCGGCCGATCAGCACCCGGCCGTCCCCGGTGGGCACGATGATCCCCGCGCCGAGCAGCGGTGCGGTCGGTGCTGTGCTCAACTCGCCATCTCCTTCAGCAGGTCACCAGTTGGCGCGGTCGTAGTCCTTGAGGAAGCAGCCGTACAGGTCCTCGCCGGCCTCGCCGCGCACGATCGGGTCGTACACCCGCGCCGCGCCGTCGACCAGGTCGAGCGGGGCGTGGAAGCCCTCGTCGGCGAGCCGCATCTTGTCCGGGTGCGGGCGCTCGTCGGTGATCCAGCCGGTGTCCACGGCGGTCATCAGGATGCCGTCGGACTGGAACATCTCCTCCGCGCTGGTGCGGGTGAGCATGTTGAGCGCGGCCTTGGCCATGTTGGTGTGCGGGTGGCCGGCGCCCTTGTAGCCGCGCGCGAACACGCCCTCCATCGCGGAGACGTTGACCACGTACTTGCGGCGGGACGAGGAGGCGGCCATCGCCGGGCGCAGCCGGCTGATCAGGATGAACGGCGCGGTGGAGTTGCAGAGCTGGACCTCCAGCAGCTCCATCGGGCCGACCTCCGAGACGGTCTGCACCCAGCTGTTGGTGTCCGCGAGGTCGGGCACCAGGCCGCCGGCGTCGATCGCGGTGCCGGCCGCGATCCGGGCGGGCGTGGCGGAGCCGGTGACCAGGGCCAGCGAGGTGACGTCCTCGGCGGTGATCCGCTCCACGTCGCCGCCCGCCTGGTGGGGGAGTGCGGGCAGGTCGACGCTGCCGCTGCCGAAGCGGCCGATGGTGGTGGCCTGCGGCAGCTCGCCGGCCGGCAGCGGCGCGGACTCCGCGTTCACCAGCTCGCGGTAGGACTCCGGCGGGCGGCGCACGGTCTGCGCGGCGTTGTTGATCAGGATGTCCAGCGGGCCGTCGGCGGCGACCTCGTCGGCCAGCGCCAGCACCTGGGCCGGGTCGCGCAGGTCGATGCCGACGATCTTGAGGCGGTGGATCCACTCGGCGCTGTCCGGCATCGCCTTGAAGCGGCGGATCGCGTCGTTCGGGAAGCGGGTGGTGATGGTGGTGTGGGCGCCGTCGCGCAGCAGCATCAGCGCGATGTACATCCCGATCTTGGCGCGGCCGCCGGTGAGCAGCGCGCGCTTGCCGGTGAGGTCGGCGCGGGCGTCCCGGCGGGCGCGGTTCTTGACCGCGCAGCTCTGGCAGAGGTTGTGGTAGAAGGCGTCGACCTCGACGTACCGCTGCTTGCAGGTGTAGCAGGAGCGCGGGCGCTCCAGGATGCCGGCGATCTCGGTGGTGGTGACGGTGGTCAGGCCGAAGGCGCCGGCCGTCTCGTCGTCGATCCGGCTCGGCGCACCGGTGGCGGTGCGGGCGGTGACCTCGCGGTCGTTGGCGGTCTTGCGGGCCCGGGTCTCCTGGCGGCGACGCTGCTTCAGGGTGCGGAATATGCCGCCGACGGCCTGGCGGACGGTGATCGCGTCCGGGTGGTCCACGTGCAGCTCGTCGAGCTCGGCGATCACCTCCAGGCAGAGCTTCAGCCGCTCGGGGTCGAGGCCGGGACCGTAGTCGATCTCCTCGGCGTCCCCGATCCCGTCCGGCGCGAGGTCCGGCCGCGCGATGTCCGTCTGTTCGATGTCCGTCTGCCCGATGCTCACGCCTGCTGCCGCTTTCCCGTTCGCCACGCCCACACGCGTGAAGCCATGCCCGTTACCGCGTGAATGCTACGGGAGCGGTCCGGACCGGGGCGAAAACCGGACGTCGGAGGGGGTCTTTGGATGATCCTCCATGTCTACGCGCGGAGCATTGATCACGGTTTGTGGACAGCCCCAGCAAAGCTCCTCGAACTGGCTTTTGACCCCGCCCTCACGGAGAATCGAATGCTGGGTGCCGGGCGCCCGAGTGCGCTCCGGCGGCATCGCCGCAACCGCACCCGAGGTGTATCCCCCAGCCAGAGAGCCCTTCTTCATGCGCTTCCTGAACGACCTCAAGCCCTCGTACGACCTGACGTACGACGACGTCTTCATGGTCCCCAGCCGTTCCGCCGTGGGCTCCCGGCAGGGCGTGGACCTCTCCTCGAACGACGGCACCGGCACCACCATCCCGCTGGTCGTGGCCAACATGACCGCCATCGCCGGCCGCCGGATGGCCGAGACCGTCGCCCGCCGCGGCGGCCTGGTCGCCATCCCGCAGGACATCCCCACCGAGGTCATCGCCGAGGTCGTCTCCTGGGTCAAGCAGCGCCACCTGGTCTTCGACACCCCCATCACGCTCGCCCCGGGCGCCACCGTGGCCGAGGCCATCTCGCTGCTGCCCAAGCGCGCCCACGGCGCCCTCGTGGTGGTCGAGGACGGCAGGCCGGTCGGCGTGGTCACCGAGTCCGACTGCCAGGGCGTGGACCGCTTCACCAGCCTGGCCGACATCATGTCCCGCGAGCTGCTGGTGCTGGACGAGGGCATCGACCCGCGGACCGCCTTCGACAGGCTCACCGAGGCGCACCGCAAGCTCGCCCCGGTCGTGGACGGCGAGGGCCGGCTGGTCGGCCTCCTCACCCGCAAGGGCGCGCTGCGCGCCACCCTCTACACCCCGGCCGTGGACGCGGCCGGCAAGCTGCGGATCGCCGCCACCGTCGGCATCAACGGCGACGTCGCGGGCAAGGCCGAGGCGCTGATCGAGGCCGGCGCCGACGTGCTGGTGGTCGACACCGCGCACGGCCACCAGGAGTCCATGATCAGCGCGCTGCGCGCGGTGCGCGGACTGGACCCGCAGGTCCCGATCGTGGCCGGCAACGTGGTCTCCGCCGTCGGTGTCCGCGACCTGGTCGAGGCGGGCGCCGACATCCTCAAGGTCGGCGTCGGCCCCGGCGCCATGTGCACCACCCGGATGATGACCGGCGTCGGCCGGCCGCAGTTCTCCGCCGTCCTGGAGTGCGCCGCCGAGGCGCGCCGGCTCGGCAAGCACGTCTGGGCGGACGGCGGCGTGCGCCACCCGCGCGACGTCGCGATGGCGCTGGCCGCCGGCGCCTCCAACGTGATGATCGGCTCCTGGTTCGCCGGGACCTACGAGTCCCCGGGCGACCTCCAGACCGCGGCCGACGGCCGCCAGTACAAGGAGAGCTTCGGCATGGCCTCGGCCCGTGCGGTGAGCAACCGCACCGCCCAGGACTCCTCGTACGACCGCGCCCGCAAGGCGCTGTTCGAGGAGGGCATCTCGCACTCCCGGATGTTCCTCGACCCGGCCCGCCCGGGCGTCGAGGACCTGATCGACTCGATCATCGCGGGCGTCCGCAGCTCCTGCACCTACGCGGGCGCCGCCAGCCTGGAGGAGTTCCACGAGAAGGCGATCGTGGGCGTCCAGAGCGCGGCCGGCTACGCCGAGGGCAAGCCGCTGCACTCCAGCTGGGCCTGATCGCCGCCGGCGCCCGCCGCGCCCGCGTCCGTACCGCCGGCCGTCCGGTTCCTCGCCTCGGGGAGCCGGGCGGCCGCGGCCGTCACGGGGGCCTGCCGCCCGGTGCCCGGCACGCCGTCCGGCCCGGTGCTCGGCACGCCGTCCGGCCCGGCGCCCGACCCGGGTGGGAGCAGTGCTCCGAGCGGGAGCAGCAGGGCGCGGCCGAGCAGTCCGACCGAACCGTCCAGCGCGGCGGCGAAGGCCCGGGCCGCGCCCGGCAGGTACCGCAGCTCCCACAGCGCCTCCACGGCGCTCCAGGCGCCCTCCCGGGCGGCCCCGACCGACCAGACACCGAGCAGGTGGGGGAGCGGCTCGGCGAGCTCCAGCAGATCGGGCCCGGGCATCAGCTGCTCCCGGACGGCCGTCTCCACCTCGGCCAGCACCCGGTTGATCCGGTGGTAGTCCTCCTCGACGGCGGCGGGCTCGCAGCCCCGGCGGCGGCAGGTGTCCACGACGGCCAGCGGCAGGTCGTGCTGGATGTGGGCGTTCATCCCGGCCAGTGCGAACTGCAGCGGGTGCACTCCCGGGTGGGCGCGCAGCGCGAACAGCGGCCGCCAGCAGGCGGGCGGCTCCCGTCCGGCCGCGTCGGCGGCCACGGCCCGCAGGTAGTACCCGGCGAACACCACGTCCAGCTCGGCCGTCGCCCGCGGGTCGACGAAGCACCCGCGGTCCAGCCGGTCGCGGACCGCCTGCGTCACGGTGAGGTAGATCCGGTTGAAGACCGCCACCCCGTCGGCCGGGGGCAGCCCCGCCCCGATCCGCCGCAGCCGGTCGATCACCCGCCCGACCGCGGCCGTCCTCGTGGCCGCCCGCGCCCCCGCTGCCGTCGTACGATCCACCGTCGTGCCGGGCATGCGCCACCCTCCGATGCCGATCGTGCACTGATCGCATCATCGTGACAGCGCGGGCGGGTGCCCGGTGGACGCAGCACGAGCCCGTCGAGCCGGTGTCACACGATCAGGCTGATTCCGTCCGCGGCACGGCACGTATTCGGTCATGACGTTGCAGGGGCTTTGCCGATCCCCCACCTCCTGCCATCATCCCTGCCGTGATCAACCGACGAACCCTCATCGCCGCGTTCGCCGCGGCCCCGGCCCTCGGCACCCTCGGTGCCGTCGTGGGAAGCACCCCCGCGAGCGCCGCCGCCGACCTGTACCCCTCCAACACGGCCCTCTACGCCAGCCCGACCGTGGTCGAGGGCGTGGACTACGGCCGCCGCTACCGCCGGCACCTGATGGACGACCAGAGCCTGCAGGGCCGCACGTCCGTCGTCCGGACGACCGTCATCGCCCCGCACGGCGGCGGCATCGAGGTCGGCACCTCCGAACTCTGCCTGGCCGTCGCCGGCTACCACCCGGCCGATCTCGCGCCGACGCCGGCCGCCGGGCCGACGCACGACTTCTGGATGTTCGAGGGCCTGCGCTCCTCCAACAACAGCGAGCTGCACGTCACCTCGACCCACTGCGACGACGGCGTGGCCCGGGCGATGTGCGGCGGCAGCCTCAACGTGGTGTCGCTGCACGGCTGCACCGCCGCCCAGGCCGGCCTGGAGGCCGGTGCCCAGGCCGTGCTGGTCGGCGGCCTGAACGCCACCCTCCGCCAGTACCTGATGGAGGAGTTCGCGGCGGCGGGCATCCGGGCGGTGACCGCCTCCGGCGAGGAGGAGATCGCGGGCATCTCCCCGGAGAACATCTGCAACCGCAGCCTGCTCGGGATGGGCGCCCAGCTGGAGATGACCACCGAGCTGCGGGCCGCGATGTTCGCCCCGGGCAAGAACACCCGCGCCGACCGGGCGACCAACACCCTGCCGCTGTTCTGGAGCTTTGCGACCGCGGTCCGGGCCGCGATCCGGCGGCTGGAAGCGGGCCAGCCCGTCCTCTGACGGGCCGACAGCCGGACAGTCGGACAGCTGGGCAGCTGGGCAGCCGGCCGCGGCGCGCGCGGCCGGCGTCAGCCCGGCTCGTACGCCAGGACGTGGCGTCAGCCCAGCTCGTACTCCAGGACGTAGGTGTGGGTGCCGGACCCGTCGACGGCCAGCCGGAACTCCCCGGTGATCCCGGCCAGCTCGCCCGCGCCCGTGCCCGGCACCACGCGTATCGTCGTGCCGGTGGCGTCCCAGGCCGTGTGCTGGAGCACGAACGAGCCCGCGCGCCCGTCCAGTTCACCCGTCACGTGCTCCACCGCGACGTACGAGGCCGGGCTGCCGGAGGGGCCCGTGACGGAGAGCATCCGCACCTCGCTCGCCCCGCTCAGCCCGCCCGTGAAGGTCTTGGCGATCCGGACCCGCCCGAAGGCCGCGCCCTCCCGCTCCTCCGTCTCCACCGGCTCGAACGCGGTGAGCTCGAACGACCCGCTCGCCCTGTTCCCCATGGCACCGTCCCCTCGTCGACCGTCCACTGCTGGGCGGTCGGCTCCCCGCCGACCGCGAACCGAGCCTTGCACACCCCTCTGACAATCGCGTCCGGGCCGCTCGCCGGAGCCGCCGGAGCAGCCGGAGCCGCCGGAGCGGCCCGGTCACGGCTCCCAGCGGATCGCCAGCACCGCCGCGTCGTCGGCCAGCCCGGTGGCCCCGACCCAGTCGCCGACGTCCTCCAGCACGGCGTCCAGCAGGTCCGCCGGCGAGCCGCCGTGCAGGCCGGGCAGCCGCTCCGCGATCGGGTAGAACCGGCCCCCGGCGTCCCGGGCCTCGGACACCCCGTCGGTGTGCAGGAGCAGGACGTCACCCGGCTCCGGCTCGAAGCGCCGGTCCGGGTACCCGCCGCCGGTGAGCCCGAGCAGCCCCAGCGGCGGCGCCGGGAACGGCGGCTCCAGCTCGCTCACCCGGCCCGCCCGGCGCAGCAGCGGGGGCGGGTGGCCGCAGTTCACCAGCCGCACCGGCCCCCGGTCCGCCGCCACGTCGAGCAGCAGCGCGGTGGCGAACCGCCCCTCGTCCGACGGACGGGCGGCGAGCGCCGCGTCCAGCCGCTCGGCGAGCCGGCCGGGATCGGGTTCGGTCCGGGCGGCCTCCCGGAACACCCCGAGGACGTCCGCCGCCGTCTCCACCGCCGGCAGCCCGTGCCCCTGGACGTCCGCGAGCAGGATGCGCACCCCGAAGCGGGTCTCCACCACGGCGTACAGGTCCCCGCCGATCCGCGCCTCGGCGGCCGCCGCCACGTACCGCACCGCCACGCGCAACGGCCCGATCCGCTCCGGCGGCGGGCGCAGCAGGGCCCGCTGCGCCGCCTCGGCCACCGTCCGGACCTGGAACAGCTCCCGTTCGCGGGCCGCCACCAGGACGACACTGGCGGCGCTGGCCAGGGTCGAGGCCAGGACGGTGACCGGCACGCTGATCCGGACCGAGAGCGGCAGCTGCGCGTTGGCCGACTCCAGCAGCCCGACGGTGAGCAGCGCCACCGCACCGACCAGCAGCGGTACCCGGGCCCGCCGGGTGGTCGCGCCGGCCAGCACCGGGGCCACCGCGAGCAGCGGGGCCAGGGTGGTTCCGGGCCCGATCGCCAGTGCGGCCACGACGGCGGCGACCAGCAGCAGGAGCGCGCCGTAGAGCAGCAGCCGGGTCCGCCTCGGCAGGTGCAGCGGCGGCACCCCGTCCGGGCCGTCGGCGGTCACGCGTCCTCCAGTGGTGCCGGTCGGTCGCTCCGGCGGGTCGATCCCGGGGGTGGTCCGGCCGGTCGGTCTGCTGATCGGTCGGTCGGTCGGTCGGGGCGGGTCCGGCCGGGTCGGTCCGGCCGCACCCCGGTCCGCCGGCCGCCCGGCGTACGGTCGGAGGCCCCCGGCGGAACGAGGGCCTCCGGTCCACTGTCCCCGCCCGGACCCGGGTCAGCACCTCGGCCGCGGGCCGCGCGCCGGCGCGCACTACGCTGGGCCGGGAGATGAGACGCAAGAGCCGCCGACCGGCCTCCCCCCTTCCGCAGCGCCACGGCGTGGACCCGGTGCACCTCCGGCTGCCGCTCGAAGGCCCCTGGCCGACGGTGCGGGACCACCTGGTGGACCGGCTGCCCGCCGTCCCGGCCGAGCGGATCGACGCGGCCCTGCGGGACGGCGAGATCGTCGGCGAGCACGGCCCCGTCGCCCCGGCGGAGCCGTTCCGGCCCGGCGCCCACCTCTGGTTCCACCGGGACCGGCCCGAGGAGGTGCGCGTCCCCTTCGAGCTGGTCGTGCTGCACCGCGACGAGCACCTGGTGGTCGTCGACAAGCCGCACTTCCTGGCCACCACCCCGCGCGGCCGGCACGTGGCCGAGACGGCGCTGTCCCGGCTGCGGCACAGCCTCGACCTGCCCGCGCTCAGCCCCGCCCACCGCCTGGACCGGCTCACCGCTGGCCTGGCCATGTTCGTCGTCCGCCCGGAGGACCGCGGCGCCTACCAGACGCTGTTCCGGGACCGCCTGGTGCGCAAGGAGTACCGGGCGATCGCCGCGTACGACCCGGAGCTGAGCCTGCCGCGCACCGTGCGCAGCCACATCGTCAAGGAGCGCGGGGTGATCGCCGCGCGGGAGATCGACGCCCCGCCGAACAGCGAGAGCCGGATCGACCTGCTGGAGCGCCGCGACGGCCTGGCCCGCTACCGGCTGCGGCCGCTGAGCGGGCGCACCCACCAGCTGCGGCTGCACATGTGCGGCCTCGGACTGCCGATCCTCGGCGACCCGGTCTACCCGGTGGTGCTGCCCGAGCCGGCCCCGGACGACTTCCGCGGCCCGCTGCAGCTGCTCGCGTCGACCGTCGAGTTCACCGACCCGCTGACCGGCCGCGAGCGCCGTTTCGAGACCCGCCGCACGCTGGCCGCCTGGACCGACCCCCACGGCTGGGCCGACGGCGCCGCGACCGGGTCCCAGGACGTTCACAGGCCCTGAGGGGCGGTCCGCGCGGAGCGGGCCGCGGTCAGGCCAGCAGCGTCCGGGCCACGTGGTCGGTGTCCAGGTACTCGCGGACGGCGGTGATCAGGCCGTCCGTCACGGTGAACACCCCCAGGCAGTGGTTCTCGTACGCGGCGCCGTTGGCGGCCGTGCCGACGGTGGTCCACTCGGCCACCGCCTGCGGGCCGTCGGCGAGGACGTGGGTGAGGGTGATGACCGGCAGGCCGTCGGCGGCGAACAGGGCACCGACCCGGCCGAGGAAGTCCCCGAAGATCTCCTGCTTGCCGTGCCAGGTGCGGGAGAGCGGGAGGCCGCCCGGGTAGCTCCAGGTGGCGTCCTCGGCGAACAGGGCGATCGCGGCCTCGCGGTCGCCCGCCGCGAGGAGGGTGACGTAGTCGGTGACGACGGTGCGGGCGTCGGGGTGCTGCACGGTGGGCTCCTGCGGTTCGTCCGGGCGGGGCCGTCCCGCTCGTGGCACCAGACAACCGCCGGGGCGGCCCGCCGGGCCAACAACCGCGGGCGACGGCCCGACAACCGTCCGTTGTCCATGCGGGCGGGGCGGCCGCCCGGGCGGGTGGGCGGTTGCTCGCGCGGGTGGGCGGCCGTTCAGGCGGGCGGGGCGGTCCCCGGGGGCAGCTCCAGCTCGAACCAGACCACCTTGCCGTCCTTGGTCCGGCGGCTGCCCCAGCGGTGCGCGAGCTCGTTGACCAGGTGGATGCCCCGGCCGCCCTCGTCCTCGGTGCGGGCACGGCGGATCCGCGGTACCTCGGACTCCTGGTCGGCGACCTCGACGGTGAGCACCCGGTTGCAGTACAGCCGCAGCTGGGTGGGCGATCCGGCGTGCACCAGGGCGTTGGTGATCAGCTCGCTGGTGAGCAGTTCGGCCCAGTCGGCGAGCGCGTCGAGCCCCCAGGCGGTCAGCGTCTCGCGGGTGAAGCGGCGCGAGTGGGCGACCATGGCGTGGTCCCCGGTGAGCGGGAGGGTGGCGATCCGGTCGGCTCCCCGCGGCCGGACCTGCGCCATGATGACGGCGATGTCGTCCTCGCCGGTGGTCTCGGTGAGCCGGCTCAGGACGGCCTCGCAGGTCTGCTCCAGCGAGTCGCGCCGGTCGGCGACGGTCCGGCAGAGCAACTCCAGCCCCTCGTCCAGGTCCTGGCCCCGGCGCTCGACCAGGCCGTCCGTGTAGAGCGTGAGGATGCCCTCCTCGGGGAGGGTGAACTCGGCGTTCTCGAAGGCGACTCCGCCCACCCCGAGCGGAATGCCGGACGGCAGCTCGACCAGGTGCGCCCGCCCCTCGGTGTCGGCGACCACGGGCGGCAGGTGCCCGGCGCTGGCCGCGGTGCAGTGGCGGTCCACCGGGTCGTACACCACGCAGACGCAGGTGGCGAACTGGCCCTCGCCGACCGTCGCGGTTGCCTCGTCCAGCCGGTACAGCACCCGCGCCGGGTCCAGGTCCAGGGTGATCAACGTCCTTGCCACCGTGCGGAGCTGGCCCATCGTGGCGGCGGCCCGGATGCCGTGGCCCATCACGTCGCCGACGATCAGCGCGACCCGCCCGGAGGACAGCGGCACCACGTCGAACCAGTCGCCGCCGACCTCGCTGACCACGCTGCTCGGCAGGTAGCGGTAGGCGAGGTCCAGCCCGAGGGTGCGGTGCACCTCCTGCGGCAGCAGACTGCGCTGGAGGGTGAGCGCGGTGTCCCGCTCGCGGCGGTAGAGCCGGGCGTTGTCGATCGCCAGCGCGGTGCGGGCGGCCAGCTCCTCGGCCAGCGAGCGGTCCTCCGGGCCGAACGGTGCCGGGTTGCGGGTGCGGACGAACTCCGCGCCGCCCAGCACGTGTCCGCGCGCCACCAGCGGCACCATCAGGTACGAGTGCACCCCGGCGTCCAGGCTCGGCTGCACCCGGTCGGGCGAGGCGACGATCCGGCTCAGCTCCTCCTCGGTCACCTCGGCGACCAGGATCGAGCGCCGGGTGCGCAGGCTCTGCGCGTACAGGCCGGCCGACTGCGAGGTCTCGCCCACCTCGTCGGCGGCCTCGTGCATGGCGCCGTCCGAGCCGGTGTCGCCGACCGCGACCGCCCGCATCAGCACCGGTCCCTCCGCCGGGACGGCCCCGGGCTCCTCGCCGCTGAGCACCGCCTCGCGCAGGTCCACGGTGACGAAGTCGGCGAAGCGCGGGATCACCACCTCCACCAACTCCCGGGCCGTGCGGTACAGATCGAGCGTGGTGCCGATCCGGTTGCTGGCCTCGTTCAGCAGCGACAGCCGCTGCTGGGCGGCCCACGCCTCGTCCAGCGCCCGCTGCCGGGCGGCGGCCGCGTCGCGCTCGCGGGTGAACAGCAGCGCGTTGTCGATCGAGACGGCCGCCCGCAGCGCCAACTCCCCGGCCAGCGCCACGTCGGCCTCCTCGTACGGGCGCTCGACCAGGGTGCGGTAGAAGCCCGCCACGCCGACCGGCGTGCCGCGCGCGATCAGCGGGACCGCCATGAACGACTGCACGTTCTGCTCCCGGACGGCGGCCCGGCGCACCGGGTCCTCGGCGAACCAGGCCATGCCCTCCTCGTCCATCCGCGGCACCAGCACCGGCTTGCGGTGCGCCAGGCACCACGCGTACGGCGAACCGGGCAGGAAGCGGTGCAGGTTGCCGGTGCGGTCGATCGGGGCCAGGGTCGAGCCGCGCACCGAGTGGAAGGCCATCCGCCGCAGCAGCGCCGAACCGTCCACCGGGGCGGTCGCCTCGCGCTCGCCGCGGACCAGTTCCTCCAGCACCTCCACCACCACCGTGTCGGCCAGCCTCGGCGTCGCCACCTCGGCCAGCTCCTGGGCGGTCTGGGCGAGATCGAGCGTGGTGCCGATCCGGGTGGAGGCCACGTTGACCAGCGCCAGGCGCTCCTGCGCGGCCTTGGCCTCGCGCAGCGCCTGCTGCCTCGCCAGCACCGTCCGGTGCTGGCGCAGGTACAGCCGGGCGTTGTCGATCGCGACGGCGGCGCGCGAGGCCAGCTCGTCGCCGAGCGTGATGTCGGCCGCCGCGAAGGACTCCCGCGAGCCGCGCCGCGAGTACACCACCATGCCGAGCGTCGTGCCGCGCGCCACCAGGGGGGTGATCCGCACCGAGCGCGGGCGGTCGCCGAAGAAGGCCTGGCGGCGGGTCTCGTTGAGGCGCTCGCTCAGCGCCGGCAGCTCCCAGGACGGCACCACCACCGTGCGCCCGCCGGTCAGCGCCCGGGCGTACGGGGAGTCCGGCGGCAGCTCGTACACGGCGTCCAGCGGCAGCGCCTCGGCCGGGTACTGGTTGTCGGCGGAGGCGATCGCCAGGCGCCGTACCAGCAAGGGGGCGTCCGGCGGGGACGGCTCGACGCTCCGGCCGGCCACCAGTTCCTCCAGCCCGAACACCGCGCTGATGTCGGCGACCCTGGGGACCATCGCGTCGACCAGTTCCCGGGCGGTCTGCCGCAGGTCCAGCGTGGTGCCGATCGAGGCGGTCGCGTCGACGAGCAGGGACAGCCGCTCCTGGGCGCGGGCCGCCCGGGCGTCGGCGTGGAACCGCTCGGTGATGTCGATGACGGTCGCGCACACCCCGAGCACCCGGCCGCCGCGGTCCCTCAGCCGGAAGTAGGAGGCCGACCAGGCGTGGTCGTGGCTCGGGTCGCCCGGGGTGCGGCCGTGCGCGAGGTCGTCCACCACCGGCTCGCCGCTCTCCAGCACCCGGCGCATCACCGCCTCGGACTCGGGGCCGTTGATCCTGGGCAGCACCTCGGTGAGCCGTCGGCCCAGCGGGCCTTCGACGCTCAGGCCGTTGGCGTCCGCCAGCGCCTCGTTCAGCCGGACGAAGCGCAGGTCGGTGTCGAACACCGCCATGCCCACCGGGGACTGGGTGAAGAACCCGTCGAGGAGGGCCAGGTCGGCCTGGAGCCGGTGCAGCGTGGTCACCTCGGAGGCGACCGCCAGCACCATCGGGGCGCCGCCGGGGCCGAGGATCGGATGGGTGCGGAACTCCAGGTCCACCAGGTGCCCGTCACGGTGCCGGACCGGGAAGACCCCGGACCAGGGCCGGCCCGCCAGGATCTGCCGGAACAGCTGGAGCACCTCCGGCCGGTGCTCGTCGGAGGTCAGTAGGGTCGCCGCCCGGGCACCCACCGCCTCCCGCGCCGGGTGTCCGAGCAGTGCCTCCGCGTCACTGCTCCAGTGCAGGATGCGTCCGTCGGCGTCGATCAGCGCAGTGGCGATCGGCACCATCAGCAGGGCGTCCTGCCGAGGCTGCCCCGCGCGCTGCGCGTAGTGGTCCACCATGGCCAGAGAACCGTCCCAGAAACCGTCCGGAGATCGTTCCCACCAGCAACTGCCATCTTCGCACGCGCTCCCGGGCGGCCGCTCACCGTGGCAGCGGGCGCCCGGGGCGCTCCGGGAGGACGTCCGGCCACGGTCCGGGGTCGGCGTCCGGCGACCGGCCCGGGTGGCGCCCGGGCGGGGCGCCGGTGGGAGCCCGGTCCGGTGGGTGGTCCGGTGGGTGGGACGTCGGGCGGGCCGACGTCCGGTGCGTCACCGCAGGGCCGTGCGCCGGCGGGCCGGCCGTGCGGTGTCCGTCCCCGCGCCCGAGCGGGCTTCGGCGGCGCGGGCGGCGAGGGCGAGCAGCGCGCCGGCCAGGCAGAGGGCGGCCGCGACCAGGACGGCCCGGTCGGCGCCCGCCGCCAGGGCGCGGGCCGCCGCCCCGGGGCCGGGCGAGCCGGGCCGGGCGGATCCGGCGACAGCGACCGTGACCGCCACGCCGAGGGCCGAACCCAGGTAGCGGGAGGTGTTGTTGGCGCCGGAGCCCATCGCCGCCCGGTGCGCCGGGACGCTGCCGATCGCCAGCCGGGCCAGGGCCGCGTTGAGCACCCCGCTGCCGACGCCCGCGACCGCGAGCCCCGGCACCAGCCGCAGCCAGGACGAGCCGGGCGCGAGCCCGTACAGTCCCAGCTCGCCCGCGCCGCAGACCAGCAGGCCGAGGGAGACCTGGGCGGTGGCGGACAGCCGGGCGGCCAGGCGGCGGGCCTGGAGCGCGGAGACCACCGACAGGCCCGACCACAGGGCCAGCACACCGGCCGCGGCCGGACCGGACAGGCCGAGCACGCCCTGGAGCAGGCTGGGCAGGCAGCTCATGAAGCCGACCAGCGACAGCCCGGTGAACAGCGCCCCGCCGGTGGCCGCGACGAAGCCGGGATCGCGGAACAGGGCGAGGTCCAGCATCGGTTCCCGAACCCTCGCCTCGACCACCGCGAACGCCGCCAGCAGCAGCACCCCGCCGGTCAGCAGCGCCACCGCGGTGGGCCGCCCCCAGCCGTCGCGGCCCTCGGCCAGTCCGGCGATCAGGCAGGAGGTGCCGGCGGCGAGGGTGAGCACCCCGTACGGGTCGAGCGCTCGCGGCCGCTCGGCCCGCGACTCGGTGAGGACGGCGACGGCGAAGCCGGCCACCACGGCCGAGCCCGCCGCGATGCCGCCGCCGACCGCGCGCCACCCGGCCCACTGCTGGACCAGCGCGCCGTACACCGGCCCGACCGCGATGCCGAGGCCGACCGCCGCGCCCCAGACGCCGAGTGCCCGGATCCGGTCGGGCCCGGGCGGGTGGGCGTGGCCGATCAGGCCGAGTGCGGGGGCCAGGACGGCCGCCGAGGCGACGCCGAGGAGCACCCGGGAGGCCAGGTAGACGGCGCCGCCGGGGGCGAGTGCGGCCAGTGCCTCGGCGGCCGTGAACAGCAGCACGCCGAAGGTGAAGACCCGCTTGCGGCCGTGGTCGTCGGCGGCGCTTCCGGCGGTGAGCAGCAGCGCGGAGATGCCGACCAGGGTGCCGGTGAGGATCCAGGTGCGGCCGGCGGCGCCCAGGTGGACGGCCTGGGCGGTGGCGGCGAGCGAGGCGGTGGGGGCGGTGTACGCGACGGTGGTCAGGGCGGTCGCCGCCGCGGTGGTCGCCAGCGTGGCGGCGGGCCGGAGGAGCGGGCCCGGGGCGGCGGGTGAGGCGGGTGAGGAGCCAGGTGGTGCGGGGGACATGGGTGTTCCCTCCGGGGGCCGGACCTATTGGTCTGGTGAATGAACCTTCATCTCGGGCGGCACGCTACCATCATCAGTCTGTTCATTGAACTCTCAATGGGGGTGGACTAGGCTGACGCCCATGGCCCTGGGAACCGACTACGAGCTGCAGGAGTGCGCACTGGCCCGCGCCCTGGAGGTGGTCGGCGAGCGCTGGAGCCTGCTGATCGTGCGCGACGCGTTCTACGGGGTGCAGCGTTTCAACGACTTCCTCGCCCACCTCGGCATCCCGCGCGCCGTCCTCACCTCGCGCCTCAACGCCCTGGTCGCGGCCGGGGTGCTGCGCAAGGAGCCGTACCAGCGGGCGCCGCTGCGCCACGGCTACCTGCTCACCGGGACCGGCCTCGAACTCTGGGGCCCGCTCTACCAGCTGAGCCGCTGGGGTGGCCGGCACGCCACCGACGGCGGCTCGTACCACCTCTTCGCGCACGCCGACTGCGGCACCGACCTCGACCTGGCCGGCGTCTGTCCCGCCTGCGGCGGCGGGCCCGTCCCGCCGACCGCGGTCGTCATGCGCCCCAACCCCGCCCGCGCCGGCTCCCACCGGGAGGACCCGGTTTCCCGCGCCCTGGTCCGCCCCCACCCGCTGCTCGAACCGATCGCCTCGGCGGCGTCCCCGACCGGCTGATCCGCCGGCCCGCACGCCGACGGGGCCCGCACGCCGACGGGGCCCGCACACCGACGGGGCCGCACGCCGACGGGGCCGCCGGCGTCGTGCCGACGGCCCCGCCCGGGCCGCTGTCACCCGGGAGCCAACGACCGGGGACAGCCCTCAGGGGGTGAAGCGCACCTCAGGGTTGGCGGCGCTCGGCCCGTCGAGCAGCGGCTGCGGGACGCCCTTCAGCTGGAGGTCGAAGAAGGCCCCGACGTACTGCCGGGTGAGCGCGAGGGCGCGCCCGCTCCCGAGGGTGGTGTACGGGCCCTTGGGGAGGCCGAGTCCCTCGAAGAAGACCGGGAGGTCGGTGAAGCTGCCGTGGTCGGAGCCGTCGACGGTCAGCAGGCGCTTCCACCCGTCCAGCCGGGCCCAGCTCGTGACCCAGGACGGGTCCTCGGCGCCGTCGGCCAGCGGGTGGCCGATCATCATGAACGGCTTGCCGCCGAGGCCGGACTCGGGCACCAGGTAGTGCATGGTGCCGTCCAGGTTGACCCCGGCCCGGATCCGGTCGTCGGTGAGCAGGGCGGGGACGGTGGAGGCGCCACCGGCGGAGTGCCCGGCCATGCCGATCCGGTCGCGGTCGATCAGCCGGGCGTAGCGCCAGGCCGGGTGCGGGCGGTCGGTCAGCCGGTCGATGACGAAGGAGACGTCCTTCGCCCGGCCCGCCTCAAGGCGTGCCGCGGCCGCGTCACCGACGACGATGCCGCAGGCCGTGCAGGGGAGCGTCCGCCCGTCGGGGAAGGTGGTCCCGGTGTTCTCGTAGGTGTGGTCGATCACCGCGACGACGTAGCCGTGGCTGGTCAGGTCCTCGGCGAGGCCGCTGAGCGTGGCGCGCGGCATGGTGAAGCCGGGCGACAGGACCACCAGCGGGTAGTGGCCGCCCTGCGGGCGAGCCCCGGACTCCGACCACGTCCGGGTTCCGGACACCGCCTCGGTCGGGATGGTGTTGCCCGCCACCTTTCCGTCCAGCAGCGCCCGGGCGGCCGCGGGCGTCATGTACGGGGCGGGGGTGCCCGTCCCGGCGTGCGCGGGGTAGTACATCGAGACCATCAGCTGACGCGGACCGGAGGCGGGCACCCACGGGTCCGGACGGTTCCGGTCCACCAGGTGCAGGACCTCCTGCCCGACCGCGTAGGGCCCGGTCGGGCGGGGGAGTTCGATCCGGGCGGCGGCGGTGTCGGCGGCTGTGGTGCCGGAGTTGACGGGCGGCGCGGCCAGGGCCGGCGCGGCGGCGGCGACGGACAGCGGAAGTGCGAGCAGCAGGGCCGCCGCGGCGGCGGTCGTACGGAGTCGGCTCATGCCAGCGACGGTAGGTCGTGGGCAAGGGAACTGACGTCCACTCAGCGGCGTACTGATCCCTTCCGGGGAGGGCTGCCGGCGCCCCTTAGGGGTGGGCGCCGGAAGGGCGGGCGGGTGCCCGCCCGGCGGCGGTCAACCCGCGGCGGTAAACCGACCGGGGTCAACCGGCGGCGGCCGCCCGGAGGTCCTCCAGGAAGTCCGCGGCCGCACGGGCGTTGGGCACCGCGAGGGCCAGCGGGAGACCGGCCGAGTGGGTCCGGATCTCCAACTCGCCGAGACCGGACGCCCGGGCCGAGCGCACCTCCGCCCACCGGTGGGCCTCCGTCGCGGCGAGCGGGTGCGGCGGCCGGTGCACCAGCCCGCCGGCCGTCACCGTCAGCCGCCCCCGGACGAAGCGCACGCTCCCCTCGGTGCGCAGCGTCTCGTGCAGCGCGGCCCGGAACCCGGGGGAGAGGCGCTCCTCCAGCTCCCGGAACAACGCGCCCAGGCCGCGCAGGTGCGCCAGCTCCAGCGGCTCGTCCGCGCCCGCCGGCCATATTCGCCCGTGCTCGGGCACCCCGCGCGGCCCGCCGGGGGAGTACTCGGTGGCCTCCACGGCGCCCCAGGGCAGCGACGTCTCCCCGCCCTCGGCCGGGACCAGCACCAGCCCGCCCTCGTGGACCCGGACGGAGCGCAGCCCGGGCGCGGGGCGCAGCCGCTCGTACCCGCTCACCGCCACCACCGCGGCGGCGGCCAGCACGGGCGAGGGCCACCACCCGCCGAGTGCCACGCAGACCGCCACGGAGACGACCACCCCGCAGGAGTGCAACCACACCCGCGCCGGCCAGGACAGCGGCCGGCACCTCCGGTGCACCCGCACCACCGGGCCGAGCCGACCCGCACCACCGCTCGTCCCGGTGGTGCGGGAAGCGCCGGTCGCACCGGCCGAACCGGAAGCGCCGGCCGACCGCACGCGCGTCGGCGACCACGTCACCGCCATGGCGACCCCCTCTCACTCGGCGGAATCCCCCGTCGGAACCGCGACCGCCGGATCCCAGCATCAACCGCTCGTCGCCGCTGGCGACAGTGCCGATCGGCACCTTTTGGCCCGAATCGGCCCCGCCATCATCGCGCCCCGGCCGGGGCCGCCCACCAGCGGGGGTGCGAACGGGGCGGGCCCGCCCTCACCCCGCCGCCGCGAACCCGTTCTGCAGCCCGCGCAGCAGCGCCGTGCCCGCCGGATCGGCCGACCGGCGGGTGTTGACCAGCACCACCACGCCCACCTGCTTCTCCGGGTCGAAGGCGACGAAGGAGCGGAAGCCGCCCGTGCCCCCGTTGTGCCAGATCTGGAGGTGCCCGCCCTGCTGGGCGCGCAGCCGGTGCCCGAGCCAGCCCAGGTGCGTCCAGGCGAACGGGTTGACCCGGTGGCGGGTGTCCCGGGTGAGGGCGATCGCCGGCGACAGCGGCGCGTCCGGCTCGCGCGCGGCGGCCAGTTGGGCCCGCAGGAACACCGCCAGGTCGGCGGCGGTCGAGCGGAGCCCGCCCATGCCGGGCACGGCCGCGAAGGTCCAGGGCGGCACCGGCCGGCCGCCCGGCGTGTGACCGTGCGCCAGGCGTGCGGACCGTTCCCCGTCCGGCCGCAGACCGGTGTCCGCCAGGCCCAGCGGCGCACCGACCTCGCGCGCCACCAACTCCTCGTACCCGAGGCCGGAGCGCTGCGCGAGGGCCAGGCCGAGCAGGCCCGCACCGAGGTTGGAGTAGCGGAATCCACGCCCGGGCGCGGACCGCAGTCGTGTCCGCGCGAGCCCGTCGAGCACCCGCTCGGCGGTGCAACCGGCGTACGGATCGGGCATGTTGGGGGACAGCAGCGACTGCAGCGCCATGCCCCGGGGCAGTCGGGGGAGCCCCGAGGTGTGGGTGGCGAGGTGCCGCAGGGTGATCGGGTCCAGGCCCTTGGCCGGGACGACGGCACGACCGCCCGAGGGCCCGGTGAGCACCTCGGCGAGCGGGTCGTCCAGCCGGACCGCACCGTCGAGGGCCAGCCGCGCGAGCACGAGCGAGGTGAACACCTTGGTGACGGAACCTATCTCGAACAGGGTGCGCGGCCCGGGCACCCCACCACCCGGACCGGTCCGCCCGGCGCCGCGGATCTCCACGTCACCACCGGCCAGCCCGGCGACCACCGCGCCGACGTGGCGGCCCGCGAGCCGGTCGGCCGTCTGCTGCACGAGGCAGGCGAGTTCGTTCATGGTCGCGAGCCTAGACACCCTCACCGGCCGGATCGTCCGCCCGGAAAACGATATCGACCCCCGCCGGTGCTCCCGCGGACGTATCCCCGCCGGTGTTCCCGCAGGCGCACGCCCGGCAGTGGCCCGCACGCCGGCGACGTCCTCGACCCGCCGCGCCGCTCAGTCCTCCAGCGCCTCCCGCAGCCGGCCCGCGACCTCCGCCGCCCCCGCCTCGTCCGGATACCGCCGCCGCGGCCAGAAGAACCCGCGCAGCCCGTCCTTCGGATTGCGCGGCACCACGTGGACGTGCAGGTGCGGCACCGACTGGCTGATCCGGTTGTTCGCCGCGACGAAGCTGCCCGCCGCGCCCAGCCCGCGTTCGACGGCCGACGCCACCCGCTGCACCCGCAGGAAGAACGGTCCCACCTCCGCGGCCGGCAGGTCGGCCAGGGTCGGGTGGTGGGCGCGCGGCACGACCAGCACGTGCCCGGGGAACAGCGGCCGGCGGTCCAGGAAGGCCACCGCGGTCTCGTCGTCCAGCACCCGGTGCGCCGGCTCCTCGCCCGCCACCACCGCACAGAAGACGCAGTCCATCCGTCCATTCAAACCACCGGCGGCCGCCCCGGCACTCCCGCCGGCCCCCGTGGATCCGGCTTCACCCGTCCGGCTCCCGCCCGGGTGCGGCCGCCCCGGCGCCGGGCGCACGGTGGCGCCGGGGCAGGACGGCGGGCGCATCGAGCGTTCCGCGAGGAGGCCCCGCGAGGAGGTGGCCCGGATGCCGGGCAAGTTCGAGGTCTATCAGGACGCCGGCGGCAAGTACCGGTTCCGGCTCAAGGCGGGCAACGGCGAGATCGTCGCCACCGGCCAGGGCTACGCCAGCAAGGACGCCGCCCACAAGGGCGTCGAGGCGGTCCGGCGGGCCGCCGACGGCGCGGCCGTGGAGGACCTGCCCAGGGCGGCCTGAGCGCGCGCCGCCCGGCGACCGGTCCGCCCCGGGGCCGGTCGCCGGGCGTCCCGCTGCGGAGCGGGGTCCGTACGGAGCGGGGTCCGTACCGAGCGAGTCCGTGCGGCCCCGGCACCTCACTCGTATCACTCGTACCGGTACAGCAGCGCCTCCCGCTCGTACTGCTCGATCATCTCCACGGTCAGCGACTCGTCCCGCAGGTGCGAGAGCGTGACCTCCGCCGAACTCGGCTGCGCGTCCTTGGCGAGCCAGTTCTCCGGCTTCCACGCGGAGGAGCGCAGGAAGGCCTTCGGGCAGTGCCCGTACACCTCCTCGACGGCGACCACGATCGCGCTGCGCGGCGGCTTGCCGACGGCGGTCAGCTGCCGGAGCAGCTCCGGGTCGGTCGAGACGCAGGCCCGCCCGTTGACCCGCAGCGTGGCGTCCCGGCCCGGGACGACGAAGAGCAGCCCGACCCGGCCGGTCTCCAGGATGTTGTGCAGGGTGTCCAAGCGCTTGTTGCCGGTGGCGTCCGGAATGGCCAGGGTGTACGGGTCGAGCACCGAGACCAGCCCGGCCGGCCCGCCGCGCGGGGAGACGTCGCAGCGTCCGGCGGCGTCGGTGCTGGCCACGAACACCAGCGGGGAGCAGGCGATCAGGCGCTGGGCGACCTCGTGCAGGCGGTCGACCTGCTTGCGGCGGGCCTGGTCGCCGGGCTGCTCGTAGATCTCCCGCAGCTGGGCGGGATCGCTGAGCGCGCCCGCGTGGAGGGCGTCGAACAGGCCGCCCGGCCGGTCCGGCGCGGAGGTTGACGAAACGGCAGATTCCGGTGTGGTCGTCATACCGGGAATGTAGCCGAGGCCGCTCGGCGCACCCCGCCCCCGCACTCCCGCGGCCCTCCGTGAAATTCCGCCCTCGCCCCTCCCCACCAGCGGTTCCACGCTCATAATGGGGGCCAGGGAGCACTGGGACAAGGCCCGCCGGGCAGCCGGAGGTGGTGGTCGTGATCGTCAGAATCTGGGCCGGGCAGGTCCTCGCCGATCGACTCGATGAGTTCTGCGCGCACCTGGCCGCCCAGGTGATCCCGCAGCTCGGTCGGACCGAGGGCTGCCTCGGCGGCGAGCTGCTGCGCTCGGTGTCCGAGGACCGGCACCGGGTGCTGGTGCTGAGCCGCTGGCGCGACGAGGAGGCCCTGCGCGGGTACGCGGGGCCGATGTGGCGGATCCGGCCGGTCTGGTCGGAGGGTGAGCTGAGCTACCTCGCCCACCCGCCGGAGGTCACCCACTTCTTGCAGATTGCCGCACCGGCCACGCTCTGAGCCGGGCTCTCACACCGACAGCGGCACCGAATGGATCTCGTCCGCCGGGTGCCCGGAGCGGTCGTGGACCCGCTGCACGGCCTCCTTGGAGGGTGCGTCGGAGAGGCAGTACACCGTGCCCGATTCCGGGTCCGCCCAGGCCTGCTGGAAGTGGACGCCCTCCTCGCCCTGGATCGCCAGGTCGGCCATGTGGGCCTGTTTGAGCTGCGCCTCCGTGATGCCGGTCATCCCGTGGTGGACGTCCATGAACTTCGCCATCGCCCTCGCCTCCGTAGCTTCGACGTGTCATCGGCAGGGCCCCGACTACCAGCCTCGCCCCCGCCGTCCGCCTGCGCCACCAGACCGCCGGGCCCGCGCCCGCGGACCGGCTCGCGCGAGCGGCGGACGGCACCCCGCCGCGCATTCCCGGCACGCCCGTGAAACAGACCACAGGCACGGGGCCTCCCTGCCGTTGCGCCGACCGTGGCACAATGACGGCATCAAGCAGTGACGTTCAGCGCACTCCGGGGTCGGTGAAAATCCGAACCGGCGGTTACAGTCCGCGACCCGTCCGCAGCCAGCGGCCGGTTGACCAGGTGAAATTCCTGGACCGACGGTTAAAGTCCGGATGGGAGGCGTGCGCGGGCGGACGAAGAGCAGTACCCGTGGGTCCAGTGGCGGAGAACCGTCCTCCGGGCCCCGGTCAGGTGAACGACGGGAGCGGTGTCTCCCGTGCCGGGCGAGCGATCTCCCGGCGGTCTCGGCATCCCCGGCGACGGGTGGTGTCCCGGGTCCGTACGCCGGTGCCCGTCCGTGTCATCTCCCATGCCGCCCCGGAGTCCGCGCCCCAAGCGCGAGGAGAACCCGGGTGTTCACCGGCATCATCGAAGAGCTCGGCGAGGTCGTGTCGATCCAGGAGATCGGCGACTCCTCGCGGATCCGCCTGCGCGGCCCGGTGGTCTGTACGGGTGCCCGGCACGGCGACTCCATCGCGGTCAACGGCGTTTGCCTGACCGTCGTCGACGGCCCGGCGGAACTGGCCGCCGGAACCGGTGAGTTCAGCGCCGACGTGATGGCCGAGACGCTGCACCGCTCCAGCCTCGGCGAACTGGCGCCCGGCTCCCGGGTCAACCTGGAGCGCGCCATGGCGCTCGGCGACCGGCTGGGCGGTCACCTCGTCCAGGGCCATGTCGACGCCACCGGGCGGCTGTTGAGCCGCGAGCCCGGCGAGCGCGACGCGGCGGGCGACCTGCGCTGGGAGGTGCTGCGGTTCTCGCTGCCCGGGACCATCTCCCGCTACCTGGTGGAGAAGGGCTCGATCACGGTCGACGGCGTCAGCCTCACCGTGGTGGAGGCCGCGCAGGACAGCTTCACCGTCAGCCTCATCCCGGCCACCCTCGCGCTCACCACGCTCGGCGCCAAGGGCGTCGGGGAGAGCGTCAACCTGGAGGTGGACGTGCTGGCGAAGTACGTCGAGCGGCTCCTGGAGTCCCGCACCCTCCCGAACCTGCCGAACCTGTCCGACCTGTCCAACCCGTCCGGCCGGCCGGTCGACGGAACCCCGGGGGAGTCCAAGTGAGCTGGCTCAGCGGCGAGGCGTTCACCGTCCTCGGCGAACACGTCAAGTGGGCCGACATGTTCGGCAACATCCTCGGCCTCGGCGGGCTCGCGCTCGGCTGGCGCCGCTCGGTCTGGAGCTGGCCGGTCCAGCTGCTGTCCGGCGCCGTGCTGATCGCGGCCTACTTCGGCGGCCACGTCCCCGGCCTGATCGGCAAGCAGCTGATCGTGATCGCCACCGCCGCCTGGGGCTGGGCGCAGTGGCGTCGGGGCCGCCGCGACGGCGGCACGATCGCCGTACGGTTCGCGAGTTGGCCCGAGCGGCTCGTGCTGGCGGCGGGCACCGCGGCCGGCACCGTCGCGCTCGCCCTGCTCTTCACGTCCTTCCCCAGCCTGTCCTGGAGCCCCTGGTCGGACGCCTACATCTTCGTCGGCACGCTGGCCGCGATGGTCGCCCAGGCCCGCGGCTGGGTGGAGTTCTGGTTCGCCTGGATCGCGGTCGACGCGGTCGGCGTGCCGTTCGCCTTCAACAGCGGCTACACCTTCTCCGGCCTCACCTACTCCGTCTACTTCGTCCTGGTGCTGCTCGGCCTGCGTTCCTGGTGGCTGAGCACCCGTGAGCCGCGCGCCAAGTCCGCCACCGTCCCGCAGGGAGCCACGGTATGACCGAGATGACCGAGAACCAGTCCAGCAACGGCGCCACCGGGTCCGAGCCCGAACTCGTCCTCGACCCGGTCGAGCGGGCGATCGCCGACATCGCCCTCGGCCGCGCCGTGATCGTGGTCGACGACGAGGACCGCGAGAACGAGGGCGACATCGTCTTCGCCGCGTCCGCCGCGACCCCCGAGCTGATGGCCTTCACCGTCCGCTACAGCTCCGGCGTGATCTGCGCCCCGATGACCGGCGAGGAGCTGGACCGCCTCAAGCTCCCGCCGATGACCCAGGTCAACGAGGACCGCAAGGGCACCGCGTACACCGTCTCGGTGGACGCCCGCGAGGGGGTCGACACCGGCATCTCCGCCGCCGACCGCGCCCGCACCGTACGGCTGCTCTCCTCCTCCGGCGCCCAGCCCGGCGACCTCACCCGCCCCGGGCACGTCTTCCCGCTGCGCGCCGTCGAGGGCGGCGTGCTGGTCCGCCCCGGGCACACCGAGGCCGCCGTCGACCTGGCCCGGCTGGCCGGGCTGCCGCCGGCCGGCGCGATCGCCGAGGTGGTCAACGACGACGGCAGCATGGCCCGGCTGCCCGAGCTGGTCGCCTTCGCCCGCGAGCACGGCCTCGCGATCATCTCCATCGAGGACCTGATCGCCTACCGCCGCCGTACCGAGCTGCACGTCGACCGGGCCGCCGTCACCGCCCTGCCCACCGCGTACGGGGAGTTCACCGCCGTCGGCTACCGGGGCACCATCGACGGCGTCGAGCACCTCGCGCTGGTGGCCGGCGGTCTGGACGCGCAGGGCCGGCTGCCGGACGACGAGGACGTCCTGGTGCGGGTCCACTCCGAGTGCCTGACCGGTGACGTCTTCGGCTCGCTGCGCTGCGACTGCGGACCGCAGCTGCAGGCCTCGCTGCAGCGGGTCGCCGCGGCCGGGCGCGGCGTGGTGCTGTACCTGCGCGGCCACGAGGGGCGGGGGATCGGCCTGGCCCACAAGCTGCGCGCGTACGAGCTGCAGGAGCGGGGGCGGGACACCGTCGACGCCAACCTGGACCTCGGCCTGCCCGCCGACGCCCGGGACTACAGCATCGCGGCGCAGATGCTGGTGGACCTCGGCGTCCGCTCGCTCACCCTGCTCACCAACAACCCGCAGAAGCTGACCGCGCTCACCGAGCACGGGCTCAAGGTCAAGGGGCGCGAAGCGGTCGAGATCGCGCCCGGCGAGCACAACCTGCGCTACCTGCGCACCAAGCGCGACCGGATGG
Source organism: Kitasatospora sp. NPDC057738 (assembly GCF_042798815.1). NCBI lineage: Bacteria > Bacillati > Actinomycetota > Actinomycetes > Kitasatosporales > Streptomycetaceae > Kitasatospora > Kitasatospora sp. NPDC057738. Next base: position 121,938 of record NZ_JBHVJT010000006.1, read on the forward strand.
GCCACGAGCTGCCCGGCCTCGATTCCTGACCCCGGCCCCGGGCCCTGACCACCCGCACCCGCACGACAGCCACCCGCACGACAGCCACCCGCACCCGCACGACAGACAGAACGGACGAAGAGACATGAGCGGCCACGGAGCCCCCGAGCTGACCATCGACGGCGCCGCCGACCTCAAGGTCGCCGTCGTCGCCGCCCAGTGGCACGACACGGTGATGAACGGCCTGCTGGACGGCGCCCACCGCGCGCTCAAGGAGCTGGGCGTCACCGAGCCGACCGTGCTGCGGGTGCCCGGCACCTTCGAGCTGCCGGTCGCCGCCAAGCGCCTCGCCGAGCGCGGCTACGACGCCGTGGTGGCCCTCGGCGTGGTGATCCGCGGTGGCACCCCGCACTTCGACTACGTCTGCCAGGCGGCCACCGTCGGTCTCACCCAGGTCAGCGTCGACACCGGCGTCCCGGTCGGCTTCGGCGTGCTGACCTGCGACAACGAGGAGCAGGCGATCGACCGCGCGGGCCTGCCCGGCTCCGCCGAGGACAAGGGCCACGAGGCCGTCACCGCCGCCGTCGCCACCGCCGCGGTCCTGCGCGCGGCGCTCTGACGACGAACCGCCCGGTCCCGGAGCACGGACGTCCACTGGACTGTCCACGCTCCGGGACCGTTTACCGTCCGTCCGCCCGCACGCCGTAAGGTGGCCCCATCATGGCTTCGAAGACATTCGAGGAGCTCTTCGCCGAGCTCCAGCAGAAGGCCGCCACCGGCGACCCCTCGTCCTCCCGTACCGCGCAGCTCGTCCAGCAGGGCGTCCATGCGATCGGCAAGAAGGTCGTCGAGGAGGCCGCCGAGGTCTGGATGGCCGCCGAGTTCCAGTCGGACGAGCAGACGGCGGAGGAGGTCTCGCAGCTCCTCTACCACGTTCAGGTGATGATGATCGCCCGCGGACTGACGCTCGACGACGTCTACAAGTACCTCTAGACACCCCGCTCCCCAGAGCACACCCATCCTCCCAACAGGTAAGGAAGCAACCTCCCATGCTGCGCATCGCCGTCCCCAACAAGGGTTCTCTCTCGGGTCCCGCGGCGGAGATGCTCCATGAGGCCGGCTACCGCCAGCGGAAGGACCCCAAGGAGCTCGTCCTCGTCGACCCGAACAACGAGGTGGAGTTCTTCTTCCTCCGCCCGCGGGACATCGCCGTCTACGTCGGCTCCGGCCGCCTCGACGTCGGCATCACCGGGCGTGACCTGCTGCTGGACTCGCACTCCAACGCGGAGGAGGTGCTCGCCCTCGGCTTCTCCGGGTCGACCTTCCGCTTCGCCCGCCCCGAGGGCGTGGACGTCGAGGACGTCAAGGGCCTGGAGGGCCTGCGGATCGCCACCTCCTACACCGGCCTGGTCGAGCAGCACCTCGCCGACCACGGCGTGAAGGCGACGGTCACCAAGCTGGACGGCGCGGTCGAGACCGCGGTGCAGCTGGGCGTCGCCGACGTGATCGCCGACGTGGTGGAGACCGGCACCAGCCTGCGCAACGCCGGCCTGGAGGTGTTCGGCGAGCCGATCCTGGTCTCCGACGCCGTGGTGATCCGGCCCAAGGGCGCGGGCGAGGACACGCGGGTGGAGCAGTTCCTGCGCCGCCTTCAGGGCGTGCTGGTGGCCCGCCGCTACGTGCTGATGGACTACGACATCCGCGCCGAGAACGTCGGCTCCGCCGTCGCGCTCACCCCGGGCCTGGAGTCGCCGACCGTCTCCCCGCTGCACACCGAGGGCTGGGTCGCGGTCCGTTCGATGGTGCTCCGCAAGGAGGCCCAGCAGATCATGGACGACCTGTGGGGCATCGGCGCCCGGGCCATCCTGGTCACCAACATCCACGCCTGCCGCCTCTGACCCGGGGGCCCGCCGCCCCCGAACCGCGCGTCCGGGTGACCTGCCCGCCGGCCCGCGGGTAAAGAACGGTTCAATGGGGCGGGGACGCCGACCGCGTCCCCGCCCCTCGTGCTGCCGCAACCAGAACCACCCCGGAGACCCCACGTGTCCACGCCGCCCGTCCAGTTCCCCGTCACCTGGGCGCCGCGCCGCACCCGCGCCGTGCTGCTGCCGGTCTGCGTGCTGCTGGTGGCGCTGTTCTCCGCGATGGCCGTGCTGCTCCCGGAGAACTGGCAGCTCAACGACCGGATCATGATGATGGCCAGCGGCGTCCTGTTCGCCGGCGTCGGCCTGATGCTGGCCCGCCCCCGGGTGAGCGCCGACGCGGAGGGCGTGACGGTGGTCAACTTCGTCCGCCGCCGCCGGCTCGCCTGGGCCGAGATCGTCCGGGTCAACTTCCGCCAGGGCGACCCGTGGGCCACCCTCGACCTCGCCGACGGCACCTCGCTCGCCGCGGTCGGCATCCAGTCCGGCGTCGGCAAGGACCGGGCGATCGCGGACGCCCGCGCGCTGCGCGACCTGGTCGAGCAGCACGCCCGGGTCTGAAGCCGGACCCGCCCCCACCGGGGGTTCTCCGTTCCCGGCGGGCCGAACAGGCTCCTTACCCCCATCCGGGTATGGTCTACGCTGGTAAAAGCAGGGCAAACTTCGCCCTGCCCGAAATCGAGTGCCCGAACCCGACCAGAGGAGTGACACTCCCCCTCGATGGACGATCCGTCCGGTAGTACCTGCGCCGCCTCGCTTCCCGATCCCGGAAGGCAGGCGGCACTGTGATCACCGCTTGGCTGCTGTTGCTCGCGGCCGTTCTCCTGATCCTCGCCAACGGCCTCTTCGTCGCCGCCGAGTTCGCCTTCGTGACCGTGGAGCGCGGGGAGGTCGACCGGTCCGCCGAGGCGGGCGACGCCAAGTCCCGCCGCGTCGCCGGGGCCCTGCGGCACCTCTCCTTCGAACTCTCCGGTGCCCAGCTCGGCATCACCGTCACCTCGCTGGTGGTCGGCATGCTCGCCGAGCCGGCGCTGTCCACCCTGCTCGCACCCGTGATGTCCGCCATCGGCGTGCCCGACTCGGCCGCCCGCGGCGTCTCCGTGATCGTCGGCATGGTGCTGGCCACCGTCGTCCAGATGGTGATCGGCGAGCTGGTGCCGAAGAACTGGGCGATCTCCCGCCCGCTCCAGGTGGCCCGCGCGGTCGCCGCCCCGCACATGGCCTTCTCCTTCGCCTGCCGCCCGCTGATCAGCTTCCTGAACGGCGCCGCCGACCGGACCGTCCGGGCCTTCGGCATCGAGCCGCAGGAGGAGCTGGCGCACGCCCGCACCCCGGACGAGCTGGTCTCGCTGGCCCGCCACTCGGCCAGGGCCGGCGCCATAGACGAGGAGTCGGCGACCCTGTTCGTCCGGACCCTGGGCCTGCGCGAGCTGACCGCGGAGTCCGTGATGACCCCGCGCGTCGACGTGGCCGCGCTCCAGCGCGACGCCACCGCCTCCGACGTCATCAACCTGACCCGGGCCACCGGCCTGTCCCGCTTCCCGGTCTACACCGACAGCCTGGACGAGGTCACCGGCACCGTCACGCTCAAGGACGCCCTGGCCGTCCCGGCCGCCCGGCGCGGCCTGGTGCGGGTCGGCGAGCTGGCCTCGCCGCCGCTGCTGGTGCCCGAGACGCTGCCCGCCGAGCGGCTGCTCGACCAGCTGCGCCGCCTCCAGCCGATGGCCATCGTGGTCGACGAGTACGGCGGCACCGCCGGCGTCGTCACCGTCGAGGACATCGTCGAGGAGATCGTCGGCGAGGTGCAGGACGAGCACGACCCGGACGACCACCCCGAGCTGCTCCCGCTGCCGCCGGTCAACGGCCTGCCGGTCTGGGAGGCCGACGGCCGCGCCCGGACCGACCAGCTGGAGCGGATCGGCCTGAACGCCCCGGACGGCCCGTACGAGACCCTGGCCGGTCTGGTCTCCGACCTGCTCGGCAAGCTCCCCGAGGTGGGCGAGCAGGCCGAGCTGCCCGGCTGGCGGTTCACCGTCACCGGTGTCGACCGCCACCGCACCACCGAGGTCCGGGTGGAGCGCACCACCGCGCCCGCGCAGTTCGACGAGGACCGGGAGGAGGGCCGATGACCGCCCTGCAACTGGCCGTCGCGCTGCTGCTCCTGCTCGGCAACGCCTTCTTCGTCGGCGCCGAGTTCGCCGTGGTGTCGGTGCGCCGCAGCCAGATCGAACCGCTCGCCGAGGCCGGGCACAAGCGCGCCCGCACCGTGCTGCACGCGCTGTCCAACGTCTCCGCGATGCTGGCCGCCGCCCAGCTCGGCATCACGGTCTGCTCGCTGGGCCTCGGCGCCCTCGCCGAGCCGACCATCGCCTCCCTGCTGGAGGGCCCGTTCCACGCGATCGGCGTCCCGTCCACGCTGATGCACCCGCTCTCGTACGGGATCTCGCTCGCCGTCGTGGTCTTCCTGCACATGGTGATGGGCGAGATGGTGCCGAAGAACATGGCCATGGCCGGCCCGGAGCGGGCCGCGCTCTGGCTCGGCCCGCCGCTGGACCGGCTGGCCCGCTGGCTCGCCCCGGTGATCCGGGTGCTGAACGCCCTCGCCAACGGCATCCTCAAGCTGTTCCGGGTGGACGCCAAGGACGAGGTCGAGTCGGTCTTCACCACCGAGCAGCTGATGTACCTGCTGGCGGACTCCCGGGACGCCGGGCTGCTCGACGAGGGCCGCCAGGAGCGCCTGGAGGACGCGCTGGAGCTGGGCCACCGCCCGGTCACCGAGGTGCTGCTCAAGCCCGAGCAGCTGGTCACCGTGGACACCAAGGCGACCGCCGCCGAGGTTGAGGAGCTGGCGCTGCGCACCGGCTTCTCGCGCTTCCCGGTCACCGACGGCGACCCGGCCGGCCACGGCTACCTCGGCTACATCCACCTCAAGGACGTCCTCGACGTGGAGGACACCTCTGCGCCCGTCCCGGCCCGCCTGTGGCGGCCGATCACGGTGCTGCGCGGCAGCCTCCCGCTGGACGACGCCCTCGGCGCGATGCGCCGGGCCACCTGCCACCTGGCCGCCGTGCTGGACCAGGACGGGCGCACGCTCGGCGTGGTCATGCTGGAGGACGTGCTGGAGGAGCTGGTCGGCGAGGTGCACGACCCGGACCACCGCGCCACGGCCTGACGCCCGCCCGGCAGGTCCGGGCCCCGCTGACGGTGTGTTCGCTCCCGGCGATTTCGCCCAGAGCATGCAGCCGTTCCATGCCGGCCACCCTGGGAGCAGGGTGGTCGGCATGAGACTTCTCCTGCTGGGTGGAACCGAGTTCGTCGGACGGGTCGTCGCCGAAGAGGCGCTGGCCAGGGGATGGGAGGTGACGGCCCTCAACCGCGGCACGCGGCCCGCGCCCGAGGGCGTCCGCACACTGCTGGGCGACCGCACCGCCGAGGGCGGCCTCGCGGCGCTCGGCACCGGGGAGTGGGACGCCGTGGTGGACACCTGGTCCTGGGCCCCCGCGGCGGTGCGCGACAGCGCCCGCCTGCTGAACGGCCGGGTCGGCCACTACGCGTACGTCTCCAGCCGGTCGGTGTACGACTATCCGCTGCGGGCCGGGGCCGGCGAGGCCTCGCCGGTGGTCGCCTCCTCCCCGGACCTCACCGGCGAGGTGCCCTACGCCGAGGCCAAGCGCGGCGCCGAACTGGCGCTGGAGGCGGAGTTCGGCGGGCGGGCGCTGCTGGCCAGGGCCGGGCTGATCCTCGGCCCGCACGAGAACATCGGCCGGCTGCCGTGGTGGCTCAACCGGATCGCCGAGGGCGGCCCGGTGCTCGCCCCGGGGCCGCGCGGGCTGGCCCTGCAGTACATCGACGTCCGCGACCTCGCGGCCTGGACCCTGGACGCCGCGGCGGCCCGCCTCGCCGGCCCGTACAACCTGGTCGGCCCGTCCGGCCACGCCACCATGGGCGAGCTGCTGGAGGCCTGCGTACGGGCCACCGGTTCGGACGCCGAACTGCGCTGGACGGACCCGGAGCGGATCCTCGCGGCGGGCGTCGAGCCATGGACCGAGCTGCCGATCTGGCTGGCGCCCGGCGAGCTGTACGACTTCCTGCACACCGGCTCGGTCGAGCGCGCGCTCGGCGCGGGGCTGCGCTGCCGCCCGGTCGCCGAGACCGTGGCGGACACCTGGGCCTGGCTGCGGTCGATCGGCGGCAGCGCGCCGCGGCGGTCCGACCGGGTCAGGGTGGGGCTGGACCGGGAGCGGGAGGCGGCGCTCCTCAACGGCTGAACGGGCGGGCGGGCCGGTCCCCGGGCGGGCGGGGGCCGGCCCGCCCGGTCAGCTCCGGCCGTCGATCAGCTCCCCGTACGCCTGGACCAGGTCCGGCAGCCGCAGGGTGGCCAGGTCCTCCCGGCCCGGCGGCTCGCGCAGCAGCGACAGCCGCAGGTCCCGGTAGGCGCAGGACTTCTCGTACAGGGTGCGGATGAACCGGCCGTTGCCCAGCTCGTCGATCCAGCCCTCGCGGACAACGTGGGTGCAGATGCTGGCCAGCTCCTCGGCGGCGTCCTCGTCCCAGCCGTCGCCGTCCCGGCCGGCCAGCGAGGCGCCGATCGCGGTCAGTTCGCCCGGGCGGTAGCTGGGGAAGTCGACCCGGGTGGTGAAGCGGGAGTTGAGGCCGGGGTTGGTGGCGAGCAGCCGGTTCATGCCCTCGGGGTAGCCGGCGAGGATCACCACCAGCCGGTCGCGGTTGTCCTCGGCACGCTTGAGCAGGACCTGGAGCGCCTCGTCGCCGTACGCGTCGCCCTTGGTGTAGCCGGAGTTGGAGAGGCTGTACGCCTCGTCGATGAAGAGCACGCCGTCCAGCGCGGAGTCGATCAGCTCGTTCGCCTTCACGGCGGTCTGGCCGAGGAACTCGCCCACCAGGTCGGCGCGTTGGGCCTCCACCAGGTGGTCGCCGGAGAGCAGCCCGAGGGCGTGGAAGACCCGGCCGAGGATGCGGGCCACGGTGGTCTTCCCGGTGCCCGAGGGGCCGGAGAAGACGAAGTGGCGCTTCGGCGGCTGGACGGGCAGGCCCTGCTCGGCCCGCAGCCGAGACATCCTCAACTGCGCGGACAGTGCCCGCACCTGGCGCTTGACCGGCTCCAGGCCGACCATCAGCGAGAGTTCGGCCAGGGCCGCGTCCAGCTCCCGTTCGTCGCCGGCGGACCGGGGCTCGGGCACGGCGGCGGTCCGGGGCTGCGCCCGGCCGAGGGCGGGCAGCGGCGGGGGTGCGGCGGAGGCCGGCGGCGCGCCGGAGCCGGAGCGTTCCCCGGCGGCCTGCGCGGCGCCGTCGGCCGCACCGCCGTCCAGCAGGGCGCCGCCGGCGGTGAGGGCGCCGTCCGCCGGGGGCACGTCCACCAGTCCGGCGTCCACCAGTCCGGCGTCCACCAGCCCGGCGTCCACCGAGGGCCCGCCGCCCGACGGGAAGCCGCCGGGCAGGGCGCCGGTCGACACCCCGTCGCCGGAGACGGTCGGCCCGCTCGGCCCGCCCGCGTCCCCGAACTCCTCGCCGTACCCGGTCAGCTCGCCGTACCCGGGCAACCCGGCGAACCCGGCCTCGTCCGGGTACTCGGTGTCGAAGCCGGGGGCGTCCGGCAGGGCGGCGTCGGCCGCTCCCGGGCGCCCGCCGGCCGGCAGTCCGTCCGCGAGTCCGTCCGTGAGCCCGTCCGCGAGCGCGTCCTCGGCGGCGATGGCCGTCAGCCGGGTCGCGGTGTCCATGAACGCCGGGTCCGCCCGGTGCACCGCCCGGTAGAGCGGCAGCGCCGCGGCGCTGCGTCCGGCGCCCTCGTACGCCCGGGCCAGCCAGTACCGCAGCTCCTTGCGCTGGGGCTGTTCGGAGCGGCAGCGGGCCAGCGAGACGGCCAGCGGCGCCTGCGCCTGGGCGCACATGTCGAGGCGCACCCGCGCCATGCCGGCGAACAGCCCGGCCTCGATGCCGAGCAGCGGGTCGTCCAGCAGGCGGTCGGTGTCCCTGATCAGCTGCTCCCAGTCCTTGAGCAGGTAGGACCGGCAGGCGTACAGGAAGCGGGCGCAGGGGTCCTCGCCGGGTGCCGGGCACTGTTCCAGCGCCCGGTCCAGCTCGGCCAGGTGGCGGCCGTCCAGCCAGTGCGAGGCGTGCGCCAGCGCGAGGTCGCGGGCGTCCTCCAGCACCGGCTGCACCCACCAGCCCAGCCAGTACCAGGAACTGAGCGGCCGTCGGTGCAGCCGCCGCTGTTCGCCGAACCGCTTCTGGTGGCGGTACATGGCCAGCAGCGCGGCCGAGGTGTCGCTGCGCAGCGCGTGCAGTCCGAGCCAGGCGTCGGCCATGCCCGGGTCCAGCCGGACGGCGGCCCGGAACTCCTCCTCGGCCCGGGTGTACGCACCGGCCGTGTAGGCGTCCATGGCGCGCAGCCAGGCGCGGTCGGCGAGCCGGTCGGGCCCGCCCGCCGTGCTGTCGGAACTGTCCACCGTCGTCACTCACGCCCCCCGCGGTGCGGCCCGGGGCTCGGCCGGCGGGTTGCCTGCGCCTAGCCTGGCCGGTGGTCGTCGACCCCCTTGCGGCGCATCTGCGCCTGCCAGGAATCGTACCGGCGCGGCGCTGATCCGGAAGGGTGCCGAACAGGGTCAAATGCGATCGCGCGAGCGGCCGTTGAGCGGCCGGGCGACGAAACGGGCTGCCGGGGAGCGAGTTTCGGAAGGGGACCGGACGGCGTCCCCGGCTCACGGGGGAACAAGCCGGGGGCGCCGGGTCCGAGGCAACCGGAAGCTTTCGTTCCGGCGGCTGAGGAGAACCTAGATCCTGGCGATGTCGCAGGTCAAGGCGATGGTTGAAGTTTCACCGACGGTGCCCGGGGCGATCCGGCCGGTCACCCCGTCGACCCGCGTCGCGGCGTACGGACGGCTCGGATCGGCGGCGAAATGCGCCGATTCGGCCCGGGCCCAGCCCGCCCAGAACTCGGCCAGTTCCGGACCGTCCCGCTCCTCCCCGCGCCGCCGGGCCGAAGCGGCGTCCAGCTCCATCCAGATCACCCGGGCCAGCCACGGCCGCACCGCCCGCCGGCCCGCGCCGACCCCCTCGACCAGCACCACCGGGGCGGCCGGCACCGCGGCCGTGCCCGCGAAGCGGCGCAGCGTCCAGTCGTACACCCGGTACTCGGCGTCCCGCCCGGCCGCCAGCGGCTCCAGCACCTGCCCGCGCAGCCGTCCGGTCCACCCGAACGGCTCGCGGTGGGTGGCCAGGTCGTCGAGGTGGACCACCGGGGCCCCGCCGAGCGCCGCCGCCAGCCGTCCGGCGAAGGTGGTCTTGCCGGACCCCGCGTGCCCGTCCACCGCGACCAGCCGCACCGGCCCGCAGGAGGGCGGCAGCGCGCGCAGCTCCGCCGCGAGCGCGGCCGGAAGGTCGTCCGGAGCGGGCCGGAGCGGGGGCGGGAACGGTTCGGATGCAGCCACAACGTCAACCCTACGGTGCCGTAGCCCGCCACTGCGGACAGTTCATCTGTGCAGGTCGTGACGGCAGCGCGGGTTTCGGGCATACTCGCCTTCGCCACGACTGTGAACGGCCGTTCACCGCAACCCGGTGCCGGTCGGTCCGACAAGCCGCACCCCCGCCGGGTCAGCCGACACCTCGGTCCGGCGCCCGATCGAGGAGGCGACCACCGCCATGACCCCCTCCCCTGTGAAAGCCGTGGAGCGCCAGCTGCCGAGCGAGGAGGCCCGCGAGCTGCTGAGCCTCACCCGTGACCTGGTCCAGCGCGAGCTCCAGCCGCGTGCGGCGGAGGACGAGGCCGCCGACCGCTTCCCGCGCGACGTCTTCCGCACCCTCGGCGAGGCCGGCCTGCTCTCCCTCCCGTACGACGAGAAGTACGGCGGCGGCGAACAGCCCTACGAGGTGTACCTGCAGGTGCTGGAGGAGCTCGCGGCCGGCTGGCTGGCCATCGGCCTCGGTGTCAGCGTGCACACCCTCTCCTGCCACGCGCTGGCCACCTTCGGCACCGACGAGCAGCGCGACGCGTGGCTGCCCGCCATGCTCTCCGGCGAGCAGCTCGGCGCCTACTGCCTCTCCGAGCCGCAGTCCGGCTCGGACGCGGCCGCGCTGCGCACCCGCGCCGACCTCGACGGCGAGGCGTACGTGGTGAACGGCACCAAGGCCTGGATCACCCACGGCGGCCAGGCCGACTTCTACAGCGCCCTGGTGCGCACCGGCGTCGACGGCCCCAAGGGCATCAGCTGCCTGCTTGTCCCCGGCACCCAGCAGGGCCTGTCCGCGGCCCCGCCGGAGCACAAGATGGGCATGCGCTCCTCGCCGACCGCGCAGCTGCACTTCGACGGCGCGCGCGTCCCGCGCGAGCGGCTGATCGGCGAGGAGGGGCAGGGCTTCCAGATCGCGCTCGCCGCGCTGGACTCCGGCCGCCTCGGCATCGCCGCCTGCGCGATAGGCGTGGCCCAGGCCGCGCTCGACCTCGCGGTCGACTACGCCCGCACCCGGCGCCAGTTCGGCCGCCCGATCGCCGAGTTCCAGGGCCTGTCCTTCATGCTCGCCGACATGGCCACCCAGATCGAGGCCGGGCGCTCGCTCTACCTGTCCGCCGCCCGGCTGCGGGACGCCGGCCGGCCGTTCTCCAAGGAGGCGGCGATGGCGAAGCTGTTCTGCACCGACGCGGCGATGCGGGTGACCACCGACGCCGTCCAGGTGCTCGGCGGCTACGGCTACACCCAGGACTTCCCGGCCGAGCGCTACATGCGCGAGGCCAAGGTGCTGCAGATCGTCGAGGGCACCAACCAGATCCAGCGCCTGGTGATCGGCCGCCACCTCACCAAGGGCTGACGCCCGGGGGCCGTCCGGCGGGGGAGCCGCCGGACCGCCCCGGTCCCCCCGTACGGCCTCCGGCCGTCACTCCAGGGTGCGGAGTGACGGCCGGAGGCGTTCCCGGCGGAGCGTCAGCTCGCCTTGGCGGTGCGGCCGGTCAGCGCCGGACGACGGCGGCGCTGCTCCGGGATGGCGGCCCGCAGCGCCGCGACGGCCGGGACGGCGGGCGCCACCGGGGCGGCCCCGGGGACCGCGGCGAGCCGTACCGGGCAGTGCGCGACGGCGTGCGAGAACGGCTGGGTGCGCCAGTCCAGCCCGCTCGGAAGCTTGAACAGCGCGTCGAAGCCGGCCGGTTCGGCGTCCTCCTGGGCCTCGACCTCGGCCAGGTCGTCCGTCGGCGTGCCCGAACCCGGGCAGATCGCGGGGGAGAAGGGGTTCCAGGCGGTCGGCAGCAGCGCGTGTTGCGGCAGCCGCTCCTCGTCCGCCACCAGGGCGATCGGGCGGCGGCACTCGGGGCAGTCGACCCGGAAGATGTCCCAGGTCTCCGCCTCGCCGGGGTCGGTGCCCGGCAGGTGGCCGACCGCGAGGTCCTCGCGGTCGGCCATATCGTCGGTCTCGTCGGAGCCCAGCACACGCTGGTCGGTAGCAGGCATGAGGATCCCCCTAGGATCGGGCCCGGCGTGGTCGTCCAGGGCCACAACCAGCACTTCCCTGTGATCCGGACTCATAATCCTGCGGTCCCGTGCACCGTGATGCACCGGGTGTGTCCTTGGCCACACCGGATGCCACATTCGCCCGGCATGTGCCCGCCCGGCACCTGCGAACCCGTCCTGTGCCACCGCGTGCGCCCCCCGTGCTCCCGACCGGGTAGGTTTGCGCACTGTGGAGGATCTCGACCAACGCATCGTCCAGCTGCTCCTCGAAGACGGCCGGATGAGCTACACGGACCTGGGCAAGGCCACCGGCCTGTCCACCTCGGCGGTGCACCAGCGGGTGCGCCGCCTCGAACAGCGCGGGGTGATCCGCGGCTACACCGCGATCATCGACCCCGACTCCGTCGACCTGGCGCTGACCGCGTTCATCTCGGTCAAACCCTTCGACCCGAGCGCCCCGGACGACACCCCCGAGCGGCTGGCCGGCCTGCCCGAGATCGAGGCCTGCCACAGCGTCGCCGGCGACGAGAACTACATCCTCAAGGTCCGCGTCGGCGCCCCCGGCGACCTGGAGGACCTGCTCGCGCGCATCCGCAGCGCCGCCGGCGTCTCCACCCGCACCACCGTCGTCCTGTCCACCCCGTACGAGGCACGCCCCCCGAAGCTCTGACCGCGAACCGGTGGGGTGCAGACTTGGCGGCATGACCGAACGCACCTCCTGGACCGTCCTGCTGCGCGGCGGCGCCGTCTACAGCCCCGCCGACCCCTTCGCCACCGCGATGCTCGTGGAAGGCGGGCACGTCGCCTGGGTCGGCAGCGACGGCGCCGCCGAGGCGTACACCGCGACCGTCGACGAGATCGTCGAGCTGGACGGCGCCCTGGTCACCCCCGCCTTCGTGGACGCCCACGTGCACGCCACCGCCACCGGCCTGGCGCTCACCGGCCTCGACCTCACCGGCAGCCCCTCGCTCGCCGCCGCCCTGGCCGCCGTCACCGCCTTCGTCGACGCCCGGCCCGAGCCCGGCGGGGTGCTGATCGGCCACGGCTGGGACGAGACCGGCTGGCCCGAGCGCCGCCCGCCCACGCTCGCCGAACTCGACGCCGCCGCCCGTGGCGCCGCGCTCTACCTCTCCCGCACCGACGTGCACTCCGCGCTCGCCACCACCGCGCTGCGCACCCTCACCGAGGGCCTGGCCGAGGCGCCCGGCTTCGACCCCGAGGGCCCGCTCACCAAGGACGCCCACCACGCCGTGCGGCAGACCGCGCTGGCCCGCCTCACCCCCGAGCAGCGCCGCCGGGCCCAGCGCGCCACCCTGGCCCGCGCCGCCGAACTCGGCATCGGCGCCCTGCACGAGTGCGCCGGCCCGGAGATCTCCTCGGAGGCCGACCTGGCCGCCCTGCTGGCCCTGGCCGCCGAGGGGGACGGGCCCGAAGTATTCGGCTACTGGGGCGAGTTGGGCGGTGTCGAGACCGCCCGCAGGCTCGGTGCGGTGGGCGCCGGAGGCGACCTCTTCGTGGACGGCGCGCTCGGCTCGCACACCGCCTGCCTGCACGCCCCGTACGACGACGCGGAGCACACCGGCACCGCCTACCTGACCGCCGAGCAGGTCGCCGACCACGTCGCCGCCTGCACCGAGGCCGGGATCCAGGCCGGGTTCCACGCCATCGGCGACGCGGCGGTCACGGCGGTCCTCGACGGCGTCCGGGAGGCCGGCGCCCGGGTCGGCGCCGCCCGGGTCAAGGCCCTGCGCCACCGCGTCGAGCACGCCGAGGCCCTGGACGACAAGGCCGTCGCCGCCTTCGCCGAACTCGGCCTGACCGCCTCCGTCCAGCCCGCCTTCGACGCCGCCTGGGGCGGCCCGGAGGGCATGTACGTCCAGCGCCTGGGCGCCGAGCGGGCGGCCGCCCTCAACCCCTTCGCCGCGCTGCTGCGGGCCGGCGTCCCGCTGGCCTTCGGCTCGGACGCCCCGGTCACCCCGCTCGACCCCTGGGGCACCGTCCGCGCGGCCGCCTTCCACCGGACCCCGGAACACCGGATCTCGGTCCGCGCGGCCTTCACCGCCCACACCCGCGGCGGCTGGCGCGCGATCGGCCGCGACCAGGACGGCGTGCTCGTCCCCGGCGCCGTCGCCAGCTACGCGATCTGGGCGGCCGGCGAGCTGGTCGTCCAGGCCCCCGACTCCCGGGTGGCGGGCTGGTCCACCGACCCGCGCTCCGGCACCCCCGGGCTGCCCGACCTCACCCCGGGCCACCCGCTGCCGACCTGCCTGCGCACCGTGGTCCGCGGCCGCACGGTGCACCAGCGGTAAACCCCGTGGAACGTCGGGCGGGCACGCCCTAGGTTGATCGGCATGATCGAACTGGTGCCCGCCGACTTCACCGTCCCGCGCGAGCTGCTCGCCCCGGAGTTCCGACTGGAGCCCCTGGGCGAGCGGCACAACGCCTCCGACCACGCCGCCTGGACGAGCAGCATCGACCACATCCGCGCCACCCCCGGCTGGGCCGGCCGCGGCTGGCCGCCCGCCGACGGGATGCCCCCGGAGCGCAACCTCGACGACCTGCGCCGCCACGCCGCCGACTTCGAGGCCCGCACCGGCTTCACCTACACCGTCCTGGAGCCGGACCGCGACGAGGTGATCGGCTGCGTCTACATCTACCCGGACCGCGAGGACCCCTCGGTGGTCTCGGTCAGCTCCTGGGTCCGGGCCGACCGCGCCCACCTGGACGAGCCGCTGCACCGCGCCGTCTCCGACTGGCTCACCGCGCACTGGCCGCTGCGGGATTTCCGCTACGCCCCGCGCTGACCCCGCCGTCACCCCTCACCTCACGGGCCACCGACGTTCCGGGGTACCTTCTTCGCACAGCGTCCGAACAGCAAGCCCCAGGAAGATGGTGCGCCGGTGGCCACTCCCGTCACCCAGGAACGGCCCGAGGCCGTACCCGAGCCGCAGGAGCCGGCGCCCCGACCGAGCCGCGGAGCCCGCGCGCTCGCCAGGATCCGCGCCGGGCTCCCCCGCACCGGCCTCGCCGTCCTGGCCGGCCTGCTGCTGGCCCTCGCCTTCCCGCCGTACGACCTGTGGCCGCTGTCGCTGCTCGGCGTCGCCGCGCTCTCGCTGCTGACCCGGGGCCGCACCTTCCGTCAGGGCCTCTGGACCGGCTTCGCGTTCGGCCTGCCGTTCTTCCTGATGCTGCTCAGCTGGCTGCGGGTGGTCGGCTGGGACGCCACGGTCGGCCTGTCCGTCGTGGAGGCGCTGTTCCTGGCCCTGCTGGGCGGCGCCCTGGCCGTCACCTCCCGGCTGCCGGGGTGGGCGCTCTGGGCGGCCTGCCTGTGGGTCACCCAGGAGTGGGCCCGCGACCGGCTGCCGCTCGGCGGTTTCCCCTGGGGCCGGCTCGCCTTCGCCAACACCGCCAGCCCGTTCACCCCGCTGGCCGCGCTCGGCGGCGCACCGCTGGTGACCTTCGCGGTCGCCCTCTGCGGCGCCCTGCTGGGCTGGGCCGCGCTGCGGGTGCGCGGGCCCGGCAGGGCTCCGAGGGCGGCCGCGCTGGCGGCGCTCGGCGCGGTGGCCGCGCTGCTGGCCGGCTACCTCGTCCCGGTGCCCACGGCCGCGGACGACACCGTCAAGGTCGCCATCGTCCAGGGCAACGTGCCCAACCCGGGCATGGACTTCCTGGGCCGCCCGATGATGGTCCTCAACAACCACGCCTCGGCCACCGAGCGGCTCGCCGCCGACATCAGGGCCGGCAAGGTCGAGCGCCCCGACATCGTGATCTGGCCGGAGAACTCCTCCGACCTCGACCCGTTCAGCGATCCGCTGGCCCGCCAGCGGATCGACCAGGCGGTCAAGGCGGTCGGGGTGCCGACCCTGGTCGGCACCCTGGTGGACGGCCCGGACGCGCAGCACGTCCAGAACGAGGGCATCGTCTGGGACCCGGTCACCGGCCCCGGCGCCTCCTACACCAAGCAGCACCCCGTCCCGTTCGGCGAGTACGTGCCCTTCCGCGCCCAGCTGATGACGGTGATCACCCGCCTCCAGCGGGTCGCCCGGGACTTCTACCCCGGCGACCACAACGGCGTGATGCAGCTCGGCCCGGCCAGGATCGGCGACGTGATCTGCTTCGAGGTCGCGTACGACGAGATCGTCCGCGACACCGTGGACAGCGGCGCCCGGGTCCTGGTCGTCCAGACCAACAACGCGACCTACGCGAAGACCGGGCAGCCCGAGCAGCAGCTGGCGATGAGCCGGCTGCGGGCCGTCGAGCACGGCCGGGCGGTGCTGATCGCCGCCACCAGCGGCATCAGCGCGGTGATCGCCCCGGACGGCAGCGTCCAGCAGCGCACCGAGGAGCTGACCGCGGCCGAGCTGTCGGCGACGGTCCCGCTGCGCGACGGCACCACCGTCGCCGACCGGGTCGGCGCCGCCCCGGAGTGGACGCTGGCCGTCGGCGGCCTGCTGGCCTGCGGCGCGGCCCTGCTGGTCGGACGGCGCCGGAAGGCGTAGGGCGCGGCAGCCGAGCCCGGCCGCCGGAACACCGGCGGCGCGGGAATCGTTGGAGCAGGTGGTGCCGTAGCCGGCCCGGACCTCCCGTGCGGCGCGCAGAGCACCGCTTGGAGTGGATTCGTACCGTGACCCAGCAAGCTACCCCCACCCGTCCGGCCCCGCGCAGCAGGCTCCGCCGGGTGCTGCCGCTGCTGATCACCGCCTGGCTGGTGCTGGAGATCTGGCTGCTGGTCCAGGTCGGCTCCTGGCTGGGCGGCTTCACCGTCGTGCTGCTGCTCGTCGCGGGCGCCCTGATCGGCGGCTCGCTGATCAAGCGGGCCGGGCTGAAGGCGCTGTCGGCGGCGATCGAGCAGAGCAAGAACCCGCAGTCCCAGCAGCCGCAGACCGGCACCAGCATGACCGTGCTGGGCGGCCTGCTGCTGATCGTCCCCGGCTTCCTGTCCGACCTGCTGGCGCTGACCCTGCTCCTCCCGCCCACCCGGGCCCTGTGGCGGGTGCTCGGCCGCCGCGTCGCGGACAAGGCGCTGCGCAGTGCCTCCGTGGCCGGCGCCGACCCGTTCGCGGACGCGATGCGGCTGCAGGAGCAGCTGCGCATCCACCGCCCGGACGGCAAGGTGATCCAGGGCGAGGTCGTGGACCCGGAGGCCGGCCCGCGCGGCCCGCAGGGCCCGGACACCACCTACCGCCCGCCGATCGCCGGCTGACCCGCCCGTTCCGACGGGAGCCCCCGGGGGCGCGGAGAACCCGCCCCCGGGGGCTCCTCGCGTGCACGGCACGGTCCGGCGGACGGCGCCGGGAAGGCGGACGGCGCCGGACAACGCGAAAGGGACCCTGGTGACCAGGGTCCCTTTTCGCGTCCTCCCGCTCGGGGCGGGAGCGAGGTGTCAGGCGCTCTTGCGGGTGTCTCGCGGGTGCACCGCGAGGTTCATCCCACCGGAGCGGAGCACGGCCAGCCGTTCGGCCAGCACCTCCTCCAACTCCTCGCGCGTCCGGCGCTCCATCAGCATGTCCCAATGGGTGCGCGTCGGCTTGATCTTCTTCTCCTCCGGCTCGTCGCCGTCGAGAAGTGCCGCCTCCTGGCCGCAGAAGCGGCATTCCCAGGTCGCGGGGATCTCCGCCTCGACCGAGAAAGGAACCTCGAAACGGTGTCCGTTCTGACATGCGTACTCGACGGTCTGGCGGGGAGCCAGATCGATACCACGGTCGGTCTCGTAGCTAGTGGCCCCGAGTCGCGTGCCGCGGAGAGCTCGCTCGCTCATGAATCGTGCCTCCCGGGCTTATGGCCCACAGGACTAGTGGTCGCTGTTCTTCGTCGTTCGGTCAACGCTCGGCTTCCGACGAAGATTCCCGTCCCGGGACATGCGTCGTCTTGTAGTGCCGCCCCTGTTTGTACCCACCCGCGCCCGATTTGTCACATCTGGCCGGTGATATCACCCCAGGTGTCACCTATTTCACATCTGGTGATCGTGCGGACTTTCTGTGACGAGCGTACCGGGACGGGATTCGGCGCCGGGCGCCGACCCCTGCCGGGAGCCGAGAACCGGCCGGGGGAGGCGGCCCGGGGAGGCGGCCCGGCCCTGCCGTCAGGAGATCGGCCGTGAACGGATCATCGGCTCACCCTTGGCCAGGTCGACCGGACGGGCCGGATCGGCCGCGGGTACCACCGGCGGGCGGTCCGGGCGGGGCGGCTCGGCGGCGGCCGCCTCGGTGCGGGTGTCCCGGTGCGGCAGCAGGGCGATCACCGCGTCCCGCAGCGCGGCCGGGGCCTCGTCGTCCAGCGGATCGACGGTGGCCGGCACCTGGAGCCGGAGCGGGGCGCCGTTGCCGATCCGGGCGTAGCCGCGCCCGATCGGGGCCTGGGCGGCGGGCACGATGTCCAGCGGCGCGCCGAGCGCTTCGCGCCCCTCGTCCGGGCCGGCCGGGCCGAGCACCACGCGGGCCCGGGTGGTGGCGCGGACGGTGGCGGTGATCCGGTCCCGGGCCTCCAGGTCGTCGGCGACCACCACGGTGACCCGGGCGGCCCGGCCGTGGCGCAGCGGGAGCTCCAGGAGGTCCTGCGGGTCGGGGCGGCCCTCGGCCCGGGCGAGCTCGCTCAGCTCGGTCGGGTGGTCCAGCAGCAGCCACAGCGGCCGGGTGACGTCCTCGGGCGGGGCGGTTCCGGCGTGCCGGGCGGCGTTGAGCGCGGCGAGCCTGCGCTCGGTCTCGCCGACGGCCCAGTCCAGGGCGGCCAGCGCGCCGTGCAGGCTGGTCTCCACGGTGTGCACGCCGGGCCGGTTCACCAGGCAGGCGTGCTCGCCGGTGCCCGCACCGTCGACCACCACCAGGTCGGCGTACGGGAGGGCCTGGAGCGCCACCGAGCGCAGCAGGCTGGAGGTGCCGTAGCCGGTGACGCCGAGCACCAGCAGGTGCGGCTCGGCGGAGCGCGGGCCGGTGCGCCAGACCACCGGCGGCTGCTGGACGGTGGTGCCGCCCCGGACGACCGGGATGGTCCGGGCGGTGCCGCCCTCGTCGGTGAAGCCCAGCACGATCTCGCCGGGGGCCGCCACGAAGCGCTGGGCGGCGATGTCGGCGGCCAGCGGGGCGAGGGCGGTGATCCGCAGCCGGTTGGACTCCTCGTCCCAGTCGAAGCGGTACTCGCGGGCCCGGCCGGCCTTGCCCTGGACGACCTGCTCGATCCGGGCCCGGGCGGCGGGCTCGGTGTCGGTGAAGTAGGCGGGGTAGGTCATCTCCAGCCGGGAGAGCCGGCCCTCGCCGTCGAAGTCCCACGCACTGAAGGCGTTCTTGTGGCTGCCCTCGAAGTGGTACAGCGGGTTGGCGTCCTCGGGTCCGCACAGGTACGGGGTGAGCGCCGCGTAGAGGGCCGCGAGCTTGACGTCGGCGACGTCCGGTGCGGGCGGTGCGGGCGTCGCCCGGGGGGCCCGGCCGGCCCAGGCGGCGCTGGCCATCAGGGTGATCAGGGCGAACAGCAGGCCGTGCGGCAGCAGGTAGACGCCGATCAGCAGGGCGGCGGTCAGGAACAGCGTCGGCCCGCGGCGGTCCTTGGGGGTGGCCTGCCAGCGGGACTTCGCCCAGTCCGCGTGGTGGCGCAGGCCGCGGCCGATCACGGAGAGCGGGGCGAACATGTCCGAGGCGTGGTCCCCGGCGGTCCGGGCGATCGCGCGGCCCTTGGTGAGGTGGCGGTGGAGCGGCATTCCTTGACTCCCCAAACGGTGGGACGGGTGGGGTGGCGCGGGTGGGCAACGACGGGGCCCGGGGCGGTGGGATCCGCGCCCGGGCCGGTACGGAGGAGATCTGGACGCGGTCAGAACTTGATGCCGCTGAGCAGGCTGGCGAGGCTCGCGCCGCCCGCGGTGATGCTCGGTGCGATCGAGGAGCCTGCGATGTAGAAGCCGAAGAGGGCGCAGACGATGGCGTGGGAGACCTTTAGTCCGTCCCGGCGGAAGAAGAGAAAGGCGATGGTGCCGAACAGGACGATGCCGGAAATCGAGAGGATCACGTTCCGCTCCTCAGGAAGGGGGGACAAGCGGGGGTGTTACGGAAAGTGCACCAATCGTGACAAAAAGTAATAGATGATGGAACGGTGCAAATGGGTGGTTCTGCCGTCCAATACCGTTCCGGTGGCCGGGTGGCGGTATGCGACCCGGCCGGGGTGGGGCCGGGTGCCGAGGGGATTCGATGCGCCGAGGCATTCCCGGGCGGAGGGCGGGAAGTTTCCGGGGGGTCCGGGAAGTTCGCTCGAATGGCTGCGCAACGCGCGCGGCCGTGTGTCGTGGCGGGCGCGGGCCGTCATCCGGATTCCGGACGCCCGCTGGCCCGTTCCGGCGCCGGCCGCTACCGTGCCCTGGGCGCAGCCCCGAGACCGCCCGACGACCCGACCGGAAAGGCCGCCCGTCATGACCGACGCCGCCAGCCAGCAGCCCGCCGACGCCCCCGACGCCGAGGTGATCGCGCTCGCCGGGAAGCTCTTCGACGCCGCCCGGACCGGGGAGACCGAGACCCTGTCCGCCTACCTGGACGCCGGGGCCCCGGCCGACCTCACCAACGGCCGCGGCGACACCCTGGTGATGCTCGCCGCCTACCACGGCCACGCCGCGACGGTGGCGGAGCTGCTCCGGTACGGCGCCGACCCGAACCTCGCCAACGACCACGGGCAGACCCCGCTGGCCGGGGCCGTCTTCAAGGGCGCCACGGACGTGCTGGACGTCCTGCTGGCCGGCGGCGCCGACCCGCAGGCCGGCGCCCCGAGCGCCGTGGACACCGCCCGGATGTTCGGCAAGGACGACCTGGTCGCCCGGTTCGAGGCCCGCTGAGCGGGGATCGTAGGCTTTTCGGCATGAGCACCAGCACCGCCCGGGACACCGGCACCGTCGAGTTCCGCATCACCGGCTACGCCCACCCCGACGCCCAGACCCTGTCGGCCGAGGTGCAGCAGGAGTACGTGCGCCGCTACGGCGACCCGGACGAGACCGTCATGCGCCCCGAGGACTTCGAGGCGCCGGCCGGCCTGTTCATGATCGCCTACCTGGACGGCCGTCCGGTCGCCTGCGGCGGCTGGCGGGCCAAGCAGGCCGGTCCGGACGGCCTGCGCGACGGCGACGCGGAGCTGAAGCGGATGTTCGTGATCCCCGCGGCCCGCGGCCGCGGCCTGGCCCGCGCGGTGCTGGGCCGCCTGGAGCGGACCGCGATCGAGGCCGGGCGGACCCGCTTCATCCTGGAGACCGGCACCGAGCAGCCCGAGGCCGTCGCGCTGTACCGGTCCGAGGGCTACGACGCGATCCGGAAGTTCGGCATCTACAAGGAGCACGCGCAGAGCATCTGCCTCGGCAAGGAGCTGGCCGCGGCGGTCTGAGCGACCGCTGCGCGGGGAAGGCTCCCGTCGGCCCGAAGGGGGAGACGGATGAGTCACCGAGCACCCGGAGCCGACCGGCTCCCCGACCCGGCCGCGCCCGGCGGGGAGCTGGACCGGCTGGTCGGGGAGGGCGCGCGCACCGTCGGGGCGGGCGCCGTCTGGGCCGTCGGCGACGCCGGCGGCACACTCGGCGGCGGCAGCCACGGCGTGCTCGGGCAGGGGCCGTACGCGCGGCTGCGGCCCGGGCCCGACACGCTGTACGACCTCGCCAGCCTCACCAAGGTCGTCGCGCTCTGGCCCTGCGCGGGGGTGCTGCGGCAATCCGGGCGGCTTCCGCTGGACGAGCCGCTCGGCCGCTGGTGGCCACCGGCCGCCGGGCACCCCGCCGGCGAGGTGACGGTCCGTCAACTCCTCGCCCACACCGCGGGGATGCTCCCGTACACCCGCTTCGAGCAGCTCTACGGACGCGACCCCGCGGCGATCCGGGCCGGGGTGCTCGCCGCCCCGCTGCACCGCCCGCCGGGCACGGCCGTCGAGTACACCGACCGCGCCGCCGTCCTGCTCGCCCACCTGGTCGAGGACCTCGGCGGCGCGCCGCTGGACGAGCTCGCCGCACGCTGGGTCTGGGGGCCGCTCGGCATGACCGACACCCGGTACGGCCCGCTCGACGGCGCGCTCGCCGCCCGCACCGCGCCCACCGAGTACGAGGAGGGCGCCGGCACCCACCTGTGCGGCGTCGTCCACGACCCCTCCGCCCGGCTGCTCGGCGGGGTCTCCGGCAACGCCGGGGCCTTCTCCACCGCCCGCGACCTGGCCCGCTTCCTCACCGCGCTGCTCGCCCCGCCGCCCGGGGCGCCCTGGGGCGAGCCGTGGATCGACGAATCGCTGCGCGAGCACACCGGCGGCCTCGCCCCCGCCCGCGGCCTGTCCTGGCTGCACGCTCCCGGCACCGACCCGGCCGAGGGCACCTTCGTCCACTACGGCTTCACCGGCACCGGCTTCTGGGTCTCCCGCAGGCTCGGCCGCTGGGCCCTGCTGCTCACCAACAAGGTGCACTACGACCGGGGGATCCAGCAGCTCACCGACCTGCGCAACGCCTTCCGGCGGGCCGTGTTCGGGCAGGCGGGGCCACCGGCACTCATTCGGGTGGATTAGGGGCCGATCGGCTCTCCCGGGGCCGTGATCGCGGCAGAGTGGCCGCGAGGACGGGAACCCGGCGGAGGAGGCGCGATGACGGACACCTGGGCACTCTCGGAGGAGGAGTGGCTCGCCGGGATGGTGCGCGCCTACGTCGGCTGCAGCGTCCTGCTCACCGACGAAGCGGGCCGGGTCCTGCTGCTGAAGGCCAGCTACCGCGACCAGTGGCAGTTCCCCGGCGGCGGGATGGACCGGGGGGAGGGGCCCGCCGAGTGCGCGGCCCGCGAACTGTACGAGGAGACCGGGCTGTTGGCCGGGCCGCTGCGGCTGCTCGTCGTGGAGTGGCGCGACTCGATCCCCGACCAGGGCGAACACGCCCACCCCGCCGTGCAGTTCATGTTCGACGGCGGGACGGTCGCGGACGGCACGGCGGTCCGGGCGCAGGCCGAGGAGGTCGCCGACCACGGCTGGTTCACCCCGGCCCGGGCGGCCGTCCTGCTGCAGCCCGGTGCGGCGCGCCGGCTCACCGCGGCCCTGGAGGCCCGGCGGACCGGCGCCGCCGCACTGCTGCACTCGGACGGGTACGTGGGGTGACGGACGGTCAGAGCAGCGTGCTCCAGTAGGACCAGAACCGGTTGAGGACCAGCAGCGCGATCACCGCCGCCCACAGCACCGGCAGCGCCCAGTGGTAGCGTGCCGCCTCCCGGACGACCACCGCCGACCGCGGGCCCGCCGGAATCACGCCCGTGCGCAGGTTGTGCAGCGTCGTGTACCAGAACAGCACCACCACCGTGGCCCACACCACCATGCAGTACGGGCACAGCGCGCCGATGTCGTACAGCGCCTGGTGGATCAGCCAGTGCGCGAACACCACGCCCAGCGCGGTGCCCGCGTTCAGGCCCAGCCAGAACCAGCGCCGGTACCCGGCACCGGCGAGCAGCCCCGCGCCGATCGCCGTCAGCGCGCCGAAGGCGGCCAGCCCGAGCAGCGGGTTCGGGAAGCCGAAGACCTCCGCCTGCTCGGTGCGCATCACCGAACCGCAGCTGATGATCGGGTTGATGTTGCAGCTGGGGACGTAGGAGGGGTTCTCCAGGATGCGGAGCTTGTCGAAGGTCAGGACGGCCGAGGCGGCCAGCCCGACCAGCCCGCCCAGGAACAGCAGGAGGGCGTAGGCCCGGCTCGCGCCGATCGGGGCCCGGGCGGCGGCGTCGGGAGCGGAGCGGGACGGGTGCACGGTGGTAGCGGCGGTCATGACAGCACACTCCGGTGGCTGGCTGGGAGGAGCCGGCCCGGCCGGGAGTTCGGCCGGGCCGGGTGGTGCCGTACGGTGCGGGGAGGGTGCGGCCTACTGGAGGCCGGCGGCCTGCTTCACCTGCGCGGCGAACTGCTCGGCCGGGACCACGGCGTTGCCGGCGAACAGGGTGATCTGCTTGCCGTCCACCTTGACGGTCGGAGTGCCGGTCACCCCGCTGCCGTTGAACGCGTCGGAGACCTTGGCCGCCCACGGGGCGTAGGTCTTGTCGGTCACCGCCTTCACGAAGGCGTCCGTCTTCAGCCCGGGCACCTGGCCGGCCAGGTTCAGGATGTGGTCGACGTCGCCGAAGCCGTCCTCGCGCTCGTCCGGCTGGTTGGCGTACAGCACGTCGTGGAACGCCTTGAACTGGTCCACGCCCTCGTTCAGCGCGGCGCCGGCCGCGGCCAGCGCGGTGCGCGAGCCCTTGCCGCCGAGGTTCTTGTCCAGGAACGCCGCCAGGTGGAACTCCACCTTGATCCGGCCGTCCTCGGTGAGCTTCTTGACGGTCTCGCCGTTGGCCGCCTCGAAGTGCTTGCAGACCGGGCAGCGGAAGTCCTCGTAGATCTCCATGGTGTGCGGGGCGTCCGCCTTGCCGTAGGTGATCACCGTGCCGTCCGGGCCGGAGGCGTTGGCGGGCACGACCAGCGGCGCCGACGCGGCGGCGGAGGACTTGTCGTTCTTGTCCGAGGCCGAGTTGATCGCGACGGCGACACCGCCCGCGAGGGCCAGCACGACGACCGCGGAGACCGTCACGACGATCCGCTGACGGCGCTTGGCGGCCTGCTGCTCGCGGCGCTGCGCCTCCTGGATCCGCTCACGGGCACTGATGCGCTTGGCCTGCTGCTTGCTGGGGGCCTGAGCCATGGGGAAGTCAACTCCTGTACGCGGCGCGCGGGTGCGCGCGGGGAGCCGCAGCTGCTGCGGCGGGGTCGGTGAACGCGGGAGTCGTGCGCACTGCCTGCGGGCGTACCGGGGCCGTCCGGCCGGGTACGGGGGTGATCAGGTCGGGACGGTGATCAGGTCGGGACGGTGATCAGCAGGCAGGCGCGAAGGCGGGCGGGCCGCGCCGGGGCGCCGGGCTCAGCACCACGTCCTCGCGGCGCGGCCGGGCACGGTCCGACACCGGCAGCGGCACCCGCAGCACCGGACGCACCGGCGCGGGGAGCAGCAGGACGACCAGGGCGCGCAGCGGGCCGGCCAGCGACTGCCGCAGCGCGCACAGCGCCCGGGCCAGGCCGGACAGGGCGGCGTCGCCCATCCGCAGCCAGGCCGAGGCGGCGAGGGCGATCACCACGTGCACCAGCAGGAGCAGCAGCTGGGTCGCGGCGGGGGCCAACTGCCCGGCGTGGCCCAGCGGGCCGCTCAGCAGCGAGCCGTCCACCGAACCGCCGCCGCAGACCAGCAGGTTCACCCCGCGGGCGGGCACCTGACCGGCCAGCACCGGCGAACAGCCGGCCTGGCCCAGGTTGAACGTGGTGTTGAGCAGCAGCTCGACCGGCACCATCACGCCGGAGATGTGCAGCATCCGCCGTTCCCCGCCGGCCAGGACGGCCGCGACCAGGAAGACGACGGCACCGGCCGAGGCCACCAGCGACAGCGGCAGCGGGCGGCCCGTGATGACGACCTGGCCCAACGCGGCCATCGGCACGGCGAGCGCGGTGAACACCGCGGCCCGCAGGGCCCTGGTCGCACGGGAGGAGGTCGTCACGCTCCGGAGTATGTCATGGCGCTCGCATCCGGCACGAGGGCCCGTAGGTCCCTGTTCCGGCTGACGTGCGATCAGTAGCCTGCGGGGTTCGACAGCGGGCCCGACAGCGGGCCCGGCCGCCCGCGGGGTCGCCCGCCCGGCTGCCGCGCGGTCGACAGCGGCCCGACGCGGATTAGCCTGGAAGGCGTTCCCGCTGACCCGACGAGGGGGCGAGCGTCCATGGCGAGACCCGACACCACGGTGGGGCAGGTGCTGCTGGCCCGCCTGGAGACGCAGGCGGCCGTGCTGGCCGGCCTGGACGACGCCGTCCGGGCGGACGAGCCGGACGCCGTGCACCGGATGCGGGTCGCCTGCCGGCGGCTGCGCAGCGCCCTGCAGACCTTCCGGCGGCTGGTCGCCCCCGGAGCGGCCGACGAGCTGGTCGCGGAGCTGCGCTGGCTCGGCGGCGTCCTGGGCCGGGCGCGGGACCGCGAGGTGCTGGCCGAACGGCTGGTCGCCGAGGCCCGCGAGCTGCCCGCCGGGTGCGGCCCGCAGCGGGTCGCCGCAGCACTGGACCGGTGGGGCGAGGCCGAGTACCGCGCCATCTGGCCCGAGGTGGTCGCCGCCCTGGACAGCCCCCGCCGCCGGGCGCTCGGCGAGGCTCTCGCCGCCTTCCTCGCGGATCCGCCGCTGCGCCGGCGTGCCGCCCGCAGCGCCGTCCCGGAGCTCTCCCGCATCGCCGCCCGCGAGCAGCGGCGTACGGCCGGGCGGGTCGGGGCGGCCCTCGCCGCCGCCCCCGACGAGCGGACCCGCGCGCTCCACGAGGCCCGCAAGGCGGCCAAGCGAGCCCGCTACGCCGGTGAGGCCGCCGCCCCGGCGGCCGGCGCCCGGGCCGAGCGCTACGCGCAGCGGATGAAGGCCGTCCAGGAGGTGCTGGGCGAGCACCAGGACGCCGTGGTGGCCGCGACCGCCCTCGCGACCCACGCGGTCACCGGTGGCGAGCCGTTCGGGTACGGCGCCCTGTACGGGCGTCAGCTGGCGTCGGCCGAGGCCGCCCGGCGGCGCCTGCCGGACGTCTGGCGGCGGGCGGGCAAGCGGAAGCTGGCCCGGTTCGGGTAGGGCGTGTCCGGCGGATCTCCGCCGGGTGCGCGAAGACCCGCAGGACAAGCCCCGGGGCCGCCGCCCGCGCGCCACCGACCGGGCCGCGGTCGCGTGCGGTGCGCGCGGCGGCTACCCCGGGGCGGTGGCGGTCCGGAGCAGGTCCCCGCCGGCCGCCGCGAAGGCGTGCCGGGTGGGGCTGTCGGGCGGGGCGAGGAAGGCGAAGAGGTGGCGGCCGTCCTCGGGGAGGGGCAGGACGGTGTAGTCGAGGACGGTGGCGGCGAGGGCCGGGTGGCGGACGTGGAGGCGGCCGGGGCGGGGCGGCGCGGCGCGGTGGCGGTCCCAGAGCTCGGCGAAGACGGGGCTGTCGGCCGACAGCCGGTGGACCAGGGCGAGCAGGGCGCGGTCGCGGGGACGGTCGGCGTGCTGGGCGCGCAGTGAGGCGACCAGGTCGGCGCCGATCGAGCCCTCGGCGGCCGTGTTGCCCTGCGAGCGGTCCCGGTACGGGCAGCAGAACACCTGCCAGAGCAGGTTCCGCTCAGGGGCCGGCCGTCGTTCCGGCCCGGCCAGCAGCAGGGCGGCGGGCCGGTTCCAGGCCAGCAGGTCGAAGGTGGGGCCGGTGACGAAGGCGGGCGCGGCGTCCAGGGTGTCCAGCAGGGCGAGGGTGGTCGGAGGGAGCGCCGGGGCTTCGGCGGGCGGCGGGGCCGGGCGGTGCGGGCGGGCGGCCAGCCGGTGCAGGTAGCCGCGCTCGGCGGCGGTCAGTTGCAGGGCCTCGGCGAGACCGTCGAGGACCGGGCCGGTCGGCACCCGTTGGCGGCCCTGTTCCAGGCGGGCGTAGTAGTCGGCCGAGATCCCGGCGCGGGCGGCGACCTCCTCGCGGCGCAGTCCGGGCGTACGGCGGCGTCCGGAGGCGGGCAGGCCGGCGTCGGCGGGCGCGAGTCGGGCGCGGCGGGCGCGGAGGAAGGCGCCCAGCGGGGTCTCGGGCATGCGCGTCAGGCTGCCACAGCTCGCCCGGGACAGCCAGGACCTGGCTGTCCCAGGAAGCCGGTTCCCGGGGAGCGTCCGGCCGCTGGTGGGCCGGCGGGCACGGCGGCAGGCTCGCCGCATGGGACTTCTCGACGACAAGGTCACGATCGTCACCGGCGCCGGGCGGGGCATCGGCGCGGCCGCCGCCCGGCTGTTCGCCCGGGAGGGCGCGCTGCTGGTGCTCGCCGCCCGCTCCGGCGCCGAGGTGGAGGAACTGGCCACCGAGCTGCGCGCCACCGGGGCCGGGGCGGTGGCGGTCGCCGCCGATCTGACCACGGCCGCCGGTGCGCAGCGGACGGTGGACACCGCGCTGGAGGCCTTCGGCCGGCTGGACGCGGCCTTCGACAACGCGGGCAACGGCCTGCCGCCGGCCCCGCTCACCGAGCGTTCGGAGTCGGAGTGGGACGACACCCACGCGCTCAACCTGCGCGGCACCTGGCTCTGTCTGCGGGCCCAGCTGCGGGCGATGACGGCGGCCGGGCGCGGCGGCGCGGTGGTGCTCAACACCGGTGTGGGGGCGCTGGTCGGGGGCTTCGGCGACGGCGCCCAGCAGGCCGCCAAGCACGGCCTGAGCGGTCTGGTGAAGGCGGCCACCGCCGATCACGCCCGGCACGGCATCAGGGTCAACGCCGTCGCGCCCGGGGTGGTGCGCACGCCGGGCACCGAGCCGTTCTTCGGGTCCGGGCCGGAGTTCGCCGCGCTGGTGGAGCGTTCCACGCCGCTGGGCCGGCCGGGTACGGACGAGGAGGTGGCGCAGGCGGCCGCCTGGCTGCTGAGCGACCGGGCCTCGTACGTCGCGGGCGTGACGCTGCCGGTGGACGGCGGGATCACGGCCACCCGGCGGTTCGACTGACCGGCCCGCGCCGGGAGCGGTTGCCCGCGGGCCGTGCCGGCGTGGGCGAGCGAGCGGGGTCGCGCGAGCGAGGCCGCCGGCGGGGGCGGGCTACCGGGGGTCGAGCCCCGCCGAGCGGGCCGCCTCGCGCAGCAGGTCCCGGAGCATCGCGGTGGTCAGCCGGCCGGTGTTCGTGTTGCGCGGGCTCACGTGGTAGCAGCCGTACATCCGCAGGTCCGGGCCGCCGTCGCGGGCCGGGAAGACGGCCAGGGCGGCGTGGCCGAAGGCCGGGCGGGGGCGGGGGACCCGCCAGCCGGCGTCCGCGATCACCGGCAGCATCGCCTGCCAGGCGAAGCCGCCGAGGGCGACCACGGTGCGCACGGTGGGGCGCATCAGCTCCAGCTCCCGGGTGATCCAGGGCCGGCAGGTGTCGCGTTCGGCCGTGCTGGGCTTGTTGTCCGGCGGGGCGCAGCGGACCGGGTCGGTGATCCGGACGCCGGACAGTTCCAGGCCGTCGCCGTGGCGGACGGACTCGGGGCGGTTGGCGAGCCCGAGTTCGTAGAGGGCGGCGTAGAGCAGGTCGCCGGAGGGGTCGCCGGTGAAGATCCGGCCGGTGCGGTTGGCGCCGTGGGCGGCGGGGGCGAGGCCGACCAGGACGAGCGGGGCGTCCGGCGGCCCGAAGCCCGGGACGGGGCGGGCCCAGTAGTCCCAGTCCCGGTAGGCGCGGCGCTTGGTCCGGGCGGTCTCCTCGCGCCACCGGACCAGCCGCGGGCAGGCCCGGCAGCCGGTGACGACGCGGTCCAGCTCGGCGAGTCCGCCGGCCCGGACGGCCGCCTCGGCGGGATGGCGGGGGTCGTCGGGATCGTCGGCGGGGTCGTCGGCGGGCGAGGAGGACGCGGCCACGGTCGGCATGGCCAGGATCCTAGAGGCTCCGGGACGTTCGTTCCGGCGCGGACCGGGCAGGCGTAGCGTGGAATCAGTTGCTCCCGGCGGTCCCCGGCCGGTCATGGCCGGCGGCGGCCGGGCGCGCCGGTGCGCGCGCAGGCCGCGAGGAGGCCGCGATGATCGTCGATGCGGTGCTGGGTGTCCTCGGAGGGCTCGCCGGACTGGGTGTGATCTGGGCGGGCCTGAGCATCAGGGTCGTCCAGCAGTTCCAGAAGGGCGTGGTGTTCCGCTTCGGGAAGGTGCGCGACGAGGTGCGCGATCCCGGGCTGGTGGCGCTGATGCCGATCGCGGACCGGCTGCGCAGGGTGAACGTGCAGATCGTGACGATGCCGATCCCGGCGCAGGAGGGCATCACCCGGGACAACGTGACCGTGCGGGTGGACGCGGTGGTCTACTTCCGGGTGGAGGACCCGGTGAAGGCCACCGTCAACGTGCAGGACTACAACTTCGCGATCTCCCAGGTCGCGCAGACCTCGCTGCGCTCGATCATCGGCAAGAGCGAGCTGGACGACCTGCTGGCCAACCGGGAACCGATCAACCAGGGGCTGGAGTTGATGATCGACAGTCCGGCCCTGGGCTGGGGCATCGAGATCGACCGGGTGGAGATCAAGGACGTCGCGCTGCCGGAGTCGATGAAGCGCTCGATCGCCCGGCAGGCGGAGGCCGAGCGGGAGCGGCGGGCCCGGATCATCACGGCGGACGGCGAGTACCA
Source organism: Kitasatospora sp. NPDC057738 (assembly GCF_042798815.1). NCBI lineage: Bacteria > Bacillati > Actinomycetota > Actinomycetes > Kitasatosporales > Streptomycetaceae > Kitasatospora > Kitasatospora sp. NPDC057738. Next base: position 151,373 of record NZ_JBHVJT010000006.1, read on the forward strand.
GGCCTCGGAGCGGCTGTCGGACGCCGCGGCGGTGATGAGCAAGACTCCGGCCGCGCTCCAACTGCGGCTGTTGCAGACCGTGGTGGAGGTGGCCGCGGAGAAGAACTCGACGCTGGTGCTGCCCTTCCCGGTGGAGCTGCTGCGCTTCCTGGACAGCGCGACGGAGGTCCAGCAGCGGAACCTGCTGACGGCTGCCGCGGTCGCGGCCGGGGCGAAGGCCGTGGAGGAGGCGGTGGAGAGCGGCGAGGTGTCGGAGGAGGAGCTCGAACCGGAACAGCCCAGGCACGAACCCCCGCCCCTGGAGGAGGTGTTGGAGAAGTCGCCGCTGGTCGGTCCGGAGTCGCCGGACGGCCGGGTCGGGCAGGGCGACGGGGTCGAGCAGGGCGGTCGTACGGGCCCGGCCGGGGGCGGCTGAGCGCGCCGGCCCCGGTGGCGTCGGCCACCGGCCCGGACCACGATGGACGGGGGAAGGGAAGCCAGGCCAGGAGGCGGACCATGACCATAGCCAGCGACATCATGCACCCGGGCGCCGAGTGCATCCGCGAGCACGAGACGCTCGCGGCCGCCGCCCGGATCATGCGGGAACGCCATGTGGGCGCCCTGCCCATCTGCGGGCCGGGCGACAAGCTGCTGGGGATCGTGACCGACCGCGACATCGTGCTGCGCTGCGTCGCCGAGGGCCGTGACCCGGCGTCCGTGACGGCGGGCGAGCTGGCGCAGGGGCGCCCGATGACGGTGGAGGCGGACGAGGACTGCGAACAGGTGCTGCGGGTGATGGAGCAGTACCAGGTGCGCCGGCTGCCGGTGATCAACCACCCCGAGCACAAGCTGGTCGGCATGATCAGCGAGGCGGACATCGCGCGCGGTCTGCCGCGGGCGCGGGTCGCCGAGTTCGTCTCGGCGGTCTGCGCGGAGCAGGAGCCCGCGGGGGCCGCCCAGGGCTGACGCCGCCGAGCGCCCGCGGGCGGCGGGGCCCGCCCCCGTGAACGCCGGTGAGGGGCGGGGCCGCCGTCGTGCCGGTCAGACGGCCGGGGCGGTGGGGCCGTGCGCCTCCGCCGAGAGCCGGGCCCATGCGTCCCAGGTGGTGAGCCGGTCGGCGTAGGCCTGCCGCACCATGGGGTGGCCCCCGGTGCCGAAGAACACCCGCAGCGGCGGCTGATCGGCGTCGACGAGCCGCAGCAGGGCCCGGCCGGCCGCGGCCGGGTCGCCGACGTCGAGCGCCGCGGCCCGACCGGCGGAGGCTGCGCGCAGCCCGTCGTACCGGGGGTCGGCCTCGGCGTGCACGGCGGAGGCGACCGCGTCGGTGGCGTAGCTGCCGGGCTCGACGACGGTCACCTTGACGCCGAACCCGGCGACCTCCTGGGCGAGCGCCTCGCTCAGGCCCTCCAGGGCCCACTTGGAGGCGCAGTACCCGCCGCCGAGCGGGAACGCGGCGACGCCGGCGACCGAGGAGATCTGGACGATGTGCCCGGAGCCCTGGGCGCGCAGCAGCGGCAGCACGGCTTGGACGACCCGCAGCGGGCCGAACAGATTGGTGTCCAGCTGGTCGCGCAGCTGCCGCTCGGAGAGTTCCTCGACGGCTCCGGACAGGCCGTAGCCGGCGTTGTTGACGACGACGTCGAGCCGGCCGAAGTGCTGGTGGGCCCGGAGGACGGCGCGGTGCACGGCCGCGCGGTCGGTGACGTCCAGCGGGAGCGGGAGCACCGCGTCCCCGTGGGCGGCGGCCAGTTCGGCGAGCCGGCCGGTGTCCCGGGCGGTCGCGGCCACCCGGTCGCCGCGGGACAGGGCCGCCTCGACGAAGGCGCGGCCGAGGCCGCGGGACGAACCGGTGACGAACCAGACCTTGCTCATGATTTCCGCTCCACTCTGTCCGAGGACCTGGTGACATCAGGACACCGTGGGGCGGGCCGGTGTGACATCCGGGCGCGGAAGCCGGGTGCCGGTCGGTCAGCCCAGGGCGTAGACGGCGGTGGCGTGGGCGGCGGGGTCCTCGGTGCCCCTGGTGCCTTCGGTGCCCCTGGTTCCCTCGGTGCCCTCGGGGAGGAGGGTGATGTCGAGGAAGGCGAGCCGGCGGCCGAGCCTGGTGATCCGGGCGTGCACCAGCACGTCCCGGGCGAGGACCGCGCGCTGGAAGGTGGTGGACTGCTGGACGGTGGTCATCGGGCCGAATCCGCCGCGGGCCGCGCACAGCGCGATCACGCAGGCCGTGTCGGCGGCGGCCATCAGTACCTGGCCGGACAGCGCGCCGCCCTCGCGGGCGAGCCGGTCGGACCAGGGCAGCCGCAGGACGGCGTGCTGCTCGCCGGCCTCGACGGTCGACAGGCCCAGGTCCCGCACCCAGGGCGCGAAGTGGTCGGCCAGAATCCTGTCCGCCTCGGCGGTGGTGAGGGTCATCGCGCCATTGTGCCGGGGGTGTTGGCGCGGTGTCAGGAGGCCGGAGCGGCCAGGGTGTCGAGGTGGCGGCGCAGCACCGCGCGCAGCTCGTCCGGGCCGACCAGGTCGGGGTGCTGGACGGCCTGGAGGGTGAGGCCGTCCAGCAGGGCGGAGAGCCGGCGGGTCTCGACGCCGAGGTCGAGGCCGGGGGCCAGGCCGCCCGAGCGCTCGGACTCGGTGAGGACGCGGCGGACCAGGTCGTCGAGTCCGGCCTGCATCTCGGCGGCGCGGGGCCGCAGGTCGGGCCGGGTCCGGGCGGCGGTGACGAAGGAGAGCCAGAGCGCGGACTCCTCCCGGCGTCCGGCGTCCAGCGGGAGGGTCTCGGCGAGCAGCCGGACGGTCCGCTCGCGCCGGTCGGTGCCGGCGGTGGCTGGGTCGAGCAGGACGGCGGCGTGGGTCCGGACGCGGGCCTCGATCCGGTGGGCCAGCTCGCCCATCGCGAAGATCATCAGCTCCGAGCCGCCGGCGAAGTAGTGCCGTACCGAGCCGACGGCCAGTCCGGCCTCCTCGGCGACGTTGCGCAGGGAGGCGTGCTCCAGCCCTTCCCGGGCCGCGACGCGCAGGACGGCGTCGGCGACGGCCTGGCGGCGCTCGGCGGGGTCGACGATCTTCGGCATGTTGCCGTTATAGCACGGGCGAGCTAAATTGCTGATTTAGCACGGTCGAGCTACAAAACTCCGGGGGAGTGGGAATGGACAACTGGGTGCACGTGGGGCTGGTCGCCGCCGTGGTCGTGGTGGTGGTGATCAGGCGGCTGCGCGGCGAGCCGCTCAACGCCCGGGACCTCTTCGCGGCGCCGGTGATCCTCACCGGCCTCGGCGCTTGGGCGCTCGCCCAGCGGCACGGCCTCGGTGCGGCCGACTACGGCTGGATCGCGGCGGGTGCCGCGCTCGGCCTCGCGCTGGGGGCGGTGCGCGGCGCCACCGTCCAGGTCTACGAGCGGGAGGGCGTGCTGTGGCAGCGCTACACCGGGCGGACCTTCCTGGTCGCGGCGCTCTCGCTCGCGGTGGTGGCCTGTTTCGCCGCGCTCGCCGGGCACTTCGGCCTGGCCCCTGATGCCAGGCCGGTCCAGCTGTCGATCGGCGTGGGCTTCCTGGGGGAGGCCCTGGTGGTGGGCCGGCGCGGGGTCTCCTCGGGCACTCCGTTCGCGCCCGAGCGGCGGGGTTCGAGCCCCCTCGACCGGCTCCGCCGGTAACTTTGGTTGTCAGAGCTGGATTTGGTAACTAGGGTTGTCGGCATGACGATCGCGGAGATCACCCATGAGGAACAGGCCGAGCTGGCCAAGGCCCTTCTCGACGCCCTCGGCCCCCTTGCCGCCGCCGTGCGCGCCCGCGCGACCGGCCTGCCCGCGGAGCGGATGTGGGACGCCGAGCCGGTCGAGGCCGCCCTCTCGGTGCTGTCCGTCTGGAAGCTGGTGGACGCCGAGGTCAAGCGGCTCACCGCGGGCGCGGCCGCCACCGCGGGCTCCTACGGCGCCGGGTACGAACAGCTCGGCGCCGCCTGGGGCATCACCCGGCAGGGTGCCCGGAAGAAGTGGCCGGAGGCCGTCAGCCGTCCGGTGGCGCGCCCGGGATCGCTTCGACTGTTCGGCGGAACGGTCGAGTTGATCGAGGACGCGGCCGCCGGGGGCTGGCGCTGGACGGGCACCGGCGCCGACGGCACGACCGGCGGGGCCGCCGTCGGCCACCGGACCCGGGAGGAGGCCGCGGCGCACGCCGGGGCCTTCCTCGCGGCGCACGCATCCGGCAAGGAGCCGCAGGGCACCCGGTAGGGCGTGTCGGACACGCCCTCGTCACCTCGCGGACCGCAGCTCCCGGGCGATCAGCTCCGCCAGGTGCAGGGCCTGCCGCCCGTCGGCGAGTTGGGCGATCTGGGTGCGGCAGCTGAAGCCGTCCGCGAGGACCACCGTCCGCGGCCCGGCGGCCCGCACCTCGGGCAGCAGCACCCGCTCCGCGATGGCCTCGGACACCTCGAAGTGGCCCCGCGCGAAGCCGAAGTCGCCCGCCAGGCCGCAGCAGCCGGAGTCCAGCACCCGGTTGTTCAGGCCGAGCCGGGCCTCCACCCGGCGGTCGGCGGCGCTGCCGAGCACCGCGTGCTGGTGGCAGTGCGTCTGGGTGAGGGCGTCCAGCGGGATCCGGGGGAGCGGGGCGTCCGGGGCGTACTCGTCGAGGAACTCGGCGAAGGTGCGGGTGCGGTCGGCGAGCGGGCGGCCCTGTGCGCCGAGCAGCCGGGGCAGGTCCTCGCGCAGCGTCGCGGTGCAGCTGGGGTCCAGGCCGACCACGGGGGTGTCGGCCTGGATCCCGGCTCCCGTCAGCGCCCGCAGGCTGCGCCGCAACACCCGGCGGGCGGTTCCGAGTTGGCCGGTGGAGTACCAGGTGAGGCCGCAGCAGACCGGTCCAGCGGGCAGCCGGACGTCGAAGCCCAGGTGCTCCAGCACCTCGACGGCCGAGCGCGGCACGTTCGGCTGGAGGTGGTCGGAGAAGGTGTCCGGCCACAGCAGCACCGGCCGGGCGCCCGCCGGGGCCGGGTGGGCGGCGCGGTGCCGCCGGTACCAGGCGGTGAAGGTCTCCGGCGGGAGGACGGGCAGCACCCGGCGCGGGTCGATCCCGCCGAGCCGCTTGATCAGCCCGCCGGCCCGGGAGCGGGCGATCGTGTTGGCCGCCCCGGGGGCGAGCGCGACGGCCCGCAGCCAGAGCGGCAGCCAGCCCATCGAGTAGTGCGCGAGCGGCCGCGGCCGGTGCCGGTAGTGCTGGTACAGGAACTCGGACTTGTAGGTCGCCATGTCGACGTGGACCGGGCAGTCGCTCGCGCAGCCCTTGCAGCTCAGGCAGAGGTCCAGTGCCTCCCGGACCTCCTCCGAACGCCAGCCGTCCGGGACGGCGTCCCCGCGCAGCATCTCGGCGAGCAGCCGGGCCCGCCCCCGGGTGGAGTGCCGCTCCTCGCCGGTGGCCAGGTAGCTCGGGCACATCACCCCGCTGCCCGGGGCCACGCACTTGGCGACGCCCACGCAGCGGTGCACCGCCCTGACCAGGCTGCCGCCGTCCTGTTCGTACGGGAGGGCCAGCGGCAGCGTGCGGCGCGGGGCGGTGACGAAGCGCAGGTCGGCGTCGAGCGGGCGGGGATCGACCAGGGCGCCCGGGTTGAGCAGGTTCTCCGGGTCCCAGATCCGCTTGAACTCGCCGAAGAGGCCGATGACTTCGGGTGGGTACATGCGTGGCAGCAGCTCGGCCCGGGCCTGGCCGTCGCCGTGCTCGCCGGAGAGCGAACCGCCGTACGAGACCGCCAGATCGGCCGCCTGCTCCAGGAACTCCCGGAAGACCAGCACCCCTTGGGGTTCGTCCAGCGGGAAGTCGATCCGCAGGTGCACGCAGCCGTCGCCGAAGTGCCCGTACGGGACGCCGCGCAGGCTGTGCCGCCGCAGCAGGGCGCGCAGGTCCCGCAGGTAGTCGCCGAGCCGCTCGGGCGGGACGGCGGAGTCCTCCCAGCCGGGCCAGGCCTCGCCGCCCCCGGGCAGCAGGGTGACGATTCCCGCGCCGGCCTCCCGGACGGCCCACAACTGGCGCTGCTCGACCGGGTCGGTGACCAGGGCGACGGAGGCCGAGCGCTCGCGGCGCACCGCGTCGCCCAGCCTGCGGGCGGCCTGGTAGGCGGCCAACGGGGTGTCGCCGCCGGTCTCCAGGAACAGCCAGCACTCGCCGGCGGGCAGCCGGTCCAGTGCGGGCGGACGCGGGCCGGCGGCGAGCAGCGCGGCGATCAGGTCGGCCGCCATGCCCTCGGCGGTCAGCGGACCGTACGGGAGCAGTGCCGGGACGGCGTCGGCGGCGGCGCCCTCGTCGGGGTAGCCGGCCACCACCAGGGCCCGCGCGGGCGGGTCCTCGACCAGGCGGACGGTGGCGCCGAGCAGCAGTGCGCAGGTGCCCTCGGTGCCGGTGAGCGCCCGGGCCAGGTCGTGGCCGTGCTCGGGCAGCAGCGCGTCCAGCGGGTAGCCGGAGGTGCGGCGGGGCAGTTGCGGCATGCCCTGCCGGATGACGGCGAGGTTGCGGTCGGTGAACTCCTGCAGCTCGGTGTGGAGTTCGCCGACCCGTCCGGGCCGTGCGGCGAGCGCGGCGCGCTCCGCGGCGGTGAGCCGCCCGCCGACGGTCAGCTCGGTGCCGTCCGCGAGCAGCAGCTCCAGCCGCTCGACGTTGTCGGCGGTGCGGCCCCAGGCCAGCGAGTGCGAGCCGCAGGAGTCGTTGCCGATCATGCCGCCGAGGGTGCAGCGGCTGTGCGTGGACGGGTCGGGGCCGAAGCGCAGCCCGTGGGGCCGGGCGGCGCGCTGGAGGTCGTCCAGCACGGTGCCGGGCTGGACGCGCGCGGTGCGGGCCCGCGGGTCGAGCTCCAGCACCGCGCCGAGGTGGCGGCGGAAGTCCAGCACCACCGCCCCCGGGCCGATCGCCTGCCCGCCGATGCTGGTCCCGGCCCCGCGCGCCACCACCGGCACCCGGTGCTCGCGGCAGAGCGCCAGCGCGGTGCGCACGTCGTCGAGGTCGGCGGGTTTGACCACGCCGAGCGGCAACTGCCGGTAGTTGGAGGCGTCCTGACTGTAGACGGTGCGTTCGGCGGCGCCGAAGCGGACCTCGCCGCGCAGCACGGCGGACAGCGCGCGGGCCAGCTCGGCCCCGGGGTCGGCGGACGGACGGCTCACCAGGGACCTCCCAGGAGTACGGCTCCGCCGATGATCGCAGCCGTACCGCCGCACCGGTACCGGGCACGACGGGGGTACCGCCGACAGGGTGTCCTGTGGCACGCTCGGCGGTCATGATCGAAGAATCCGCGGCCGCGGACCCGGCCGGCCCCGACGCCTACCTCGCCCGCCTCCCGATCGGCGAGCCGCTGCCCTTCCCGGCGGACGGCGCGCCCTCCTGGGAGATCTTCCCGTACGAGGGCGAGCTGACCGTCCGGGAACTCCGGGCGCCGGAGCTGCCCGAACCGCCCCGGAACGGCGAGGACGGCCCGGAGAGCTGCCCGGACTGCGCCCGGCCGGACGCCGACTTCCTGTGGACGGACGAGCACTGGCGGCTCGGCACCACCGAGGAGCCGGACGGACTGCCCGCCACGCTGCTCCTGTGGCCGCGCGCCCACCACGACCTGCTGGACCTGCCGGCCGAACTCTCCGCGGGGCTGGGCCCGATGCTCCAGAGGGTGGAGCGGGCCGTACGGTCGCTCGGCGGCATCGGCCGGGTCCATGTGAACCGCTGGGGCGACGGTTCCGCGCACCTGCACCTGTGGCTGCTCGCCCGGCCCGAGGGGATGGCGCAGCTGCGCGGCTCGACCCTGCCGCTGTGGATGGACGTGCTGCCGCCGATGCCCGTCGGGGTCCGGGCCGAGCGGGCCCGCCGGATCGCCGCCGCGATGGCCGCCGGGGGCGGCGTGGCGCAGGTCTGAGCGGGGTCATTTCCGCCCGGTGAGCGTGCCCCGCGCGATGTGGGAGAGCTTGGCCACCTCGAAGGCCGGGTAGGCGCCGCCCGCCAGCAGCGAGAACTTGATCCCCTCGCGGCCGCCCGGCCGGCGGTGGCCGGGCGGCTGGAAGCGGCGGTGGTGCTCGGCGGCGCGGTGGAAGAACTGCGGCCGCTCGGCACGGGTGACGCAGCCGGCCAGGTCGAAGACGAACAGGTAGTGCCGGATCATCCGGACGAACAGCGCGTCGCGCACCGCGTACAGGTGCGGCTGCTCCTCCAGCAGGGCGAAGCTGCGCTCGTACTGCTCGAACAGGTCGAAGACGCTGCTGCCCGGGCCGCCCGCCGGGTGGACGGTCTCCCGGCGGCGCAGCTGCACGCACTCGCGTGCCAGCACGGCGGCCTTCCGGGCGCCGAGCAGCGCGGCGTGCGCGACCGGGACCTCCTCGTAGCGGCCGGGCGGGAAGGCCAGGCCCAGTTCGGCCCAGTGGCCGCGGCGGATCAGCCGGTCCCAGATCAGCGGCGGCGCGCCGAACAGGGCGGGCCGGTCGAAGGGGGCGAACGGTTCGGGGCCGGCCTCGGCGAGCAGGGCCTCGGCCCCGCCGGGCCAGTCCCGGTCCTGGTGCCGGCGGGAGTGGCCGAACAGCAGCACGTCCACCGGGCCGGTCTGCCGGAGCCGGTCGGCGAGCGTCCGGAGCGCGTCCCGGGGCAGCAGGTGGTCGGCGTCCAGGAACAGCAGGTACTCGCCGCTCGCCCGTGCCGCGCCCGCGTTCCGGGCGGCCCCGACCCCGACCGCCGCGGTCAGGTGCAGAGTCGACACCCGCGGGTGCCGGGCCGCGTACGCGTCGGCGAGCCCGCCGGCCGTCCCGGGGGACCGGTCGGCGACGACGATCACCTCGACGTCGGCCAGGGACTGTGCGAGCAGCGAGTCCAGGCAGTCGGCGAGCTGTTCGTGCTGGTCGTAGGCGGGGAGCACGACGCTGATCAGGGGTGAGGGCATGACGCCGGAGCGTAAGAGGGCCTGCGGACCGTGGCAAAGGTCTGACGGTCCGTAATTCCGATCAATCAGTGGCAAATCGTACGAGTGCGCGCCATATCTTCACGCCGCCTTCCGGACGTGTCCACGCCCGTACCGGGCTCCCGGCCTGCGGGAACGTGCGCCGGGGCCCGCGACGCGGGTGCGTCACGGGCCCCGGGGAGCCGAACCGCTGGTTCGGCCTAGTACCAGTGGTGGGCCTGCCAGAACGACCAGGCGGCGCAGGGGCTGCCGTAGCGGGTGTTCATGTAGTTCAGGCCCCACTTGATCTGGGTGGCCGGGTTGGTGCGCCAGTCGGCGCCCGCGGAGGCCATCTTGGAGCCGGGCAGGGCCTGGACCAGGCCGTAGGCGCCGGAGGAGGCGTTGACCGCGAGCGGGTTCCAGCTGCTCTCGCGGAACACGATGTTGCTGAAGCACTGGAGCTGGCCGGCGGGGACGATCTGCGCGGCGATCTGCTGCGGGGTGCCGGAGTAGGCGGCCGGGGCGCTGGTGAGGTTCTGGCGCTCCTGGGAGCGGGAGGCGGCGGCGTCGGCGTCGGCCTTGGCCTTGGCGTCCGCCTGGGCCTGCGCCTCGGCCTGGGCGGCGGCGTCCGCCGCGGCCTTGGCCTGGGCCTCCTGGGCGGCCTGTTCGGCGGCGGCAGTGGCGGCGGCGTCGGCCCGGCCCTGGTCGGCGACCGGCTCGCTGTCCACCGAGACGGCGGCCACGGGGGCGGCCCCGGTCGCGTTCCCGGCCTGCGGGATGGCGAGGGCGGCGGTGGCGGCGCTCGCGACCACGAGGGTGGCGACACCGGTGATCAGGGAGTTGCGGCGGGCATGGCTGAGCTGCATGGGGCGGGCGGTCCTTCTCCGTCGGGGGCCGTGCCGGTGGCACGGGGGGCGGGGCGTCGCACGGGCTCCGGGCGGGCGGGGCTCGTGCGGCCGCCCTGGGCGGCCGTGGCGCCCCGGCGGTAGCGGCGGGGGCGGGCGGGCCGTGCGGCGGCGGAGGTGGTCGGCTGCGCTGCCTGGCGACGGGCCATTCTTGGCAGGGCCGAGGACGGGTGGCAAAGGCGTTCGCTACTACGCGGCATCGTGGTTGCGGGGTGGCCGCGGCGGGCTTCGGCGATGGCTTTGGTGGTATTTGTCCGAAATGCACACTCTGAGGTGGAGGCCGGGTCGGCGGCGACGGATCGCAGGGGCGGCAGCCGTGGTGGCCTGTGTTCTTCAGGCGGGGCGGGGCCGTGGGCGGTCCGGCCCGGGTGCCTCGGCGGCGCCGGGCGGGGCGTTCGAGGGGGCCCGTCCACTATCGGGGATCGTGGATGGCGATCCCCCTGTGGGCGGGCTCACACGCGGGCGGGGGCGAGGTCGGCGCAGCGTGACCGGCCGGTGACGGCCTCAGGGGGTCGCGTACGGGTTGCCCGGCACGGGCCGCGCGGTGGCGGTGGGGAAGTCGGGGGCCGGGCCCGGCTGCTGCTCCTCCTTCTCCTCCTCCGGTGCGGTCGGGACGAGGTCGCGGGCCAGCAGGGTGGCCCCGGCGACGGCCCCCGGCATGGCGAGCACGGTGACCAGCGGCACCAGGAATGCCAGCACCAGCGGCGTGCCGAAGCCCAGTGCCAGCCCGAGCCGGGCGCGCAGCAGTCGGATCCGCTCCGGCTGCGGCACCCGGCGCCGCTGCAGGGCGACGGCCGTCAGCTCGACGGTCAGGAAGAAGCCGGACACCAGGAAGCCGAGCGCGGGGACCACCGTCTGCCCGACCAGCGGGATGAATCCGCAGGCGAACAGCGCCACGCCGAACGCGGCCACCCGCACCAGCACGTACACGCTGTCGCGCACCGCGATCAGCAGCTCCCGCCAGAGCGCGGTGTCCGGCGGGGTGGGCGCGCCGCCCTCGGTCTCGTCGACCGCGGCGCAGAGCGCCTCGTAGAAGGGCTGTCCGACCAGCAGGGTGACGGCGGTGAAGGTGAGCAGGGAGAACAGCAGGCCGCCGCCGAAGACGACCGCCGCGAGCGCGTCGCGCAGCAGGCCCCGCCAGGGAGCGCCCCAGTGGTCGGCGAACGGGGTGGCCCAGTCCGCGAGGTCCCGGGACCAGGCGCCGAGGGAGGCGAGCGCGACGACGTAGCCGACCAGCGCGAGCAGGGCCGGCAGCATGCCGAAGCCCCACCAGCGGCCGTGCCGGCCCACCCACTTCTGGCCCTCGACCAGGTACTTCATCCCCGCCGCAAGATCTCGCATGGGCGATCACCTTAGGGCTTCCGCACCCGGAACCACGCATTGCCGTGTTCCTGCCAGTTCTGACCGGCAAGGACCGCCCCCTCCTGCCGCGCCGCCCGCCGGGCCACTCTCGGTCTTCCCCCACCTGCAAGGAGGATCTGATGAAGCGTCAATTCGGCAGAGTGGTCGGCCTGCTGGCCGGCCTGGTGCTCGGCGCCGGCATGCTCGTGCTGCCCGCCGCCGCCTCGCCCGCGCCGTCGCCGAGCGTGGTCGGCGGCACGCGGGCGACGCAGGGCGAGTTCCCGTTCATGGTGCGGCTCTCGATGGGCTGCGGCGGCGCGCTGTACACCTCGCAGATCGTGCTCACCGCCGCCCACTGCGTCGACGGCACCGGTGCCGACAGCAGCATCACCGTCACCGCCGGAGCGGTCGACCTGAACAGCGGCAGTGCGATCAAGGTCCGCTCCTCGTACGTGTACCAGTCGCCCTCCTTCACCGGCGCCGAGAACGGCGACGACTGGGCGCTGATCAAGCTGGCCTCGCCGGTGAACAGCAGCCTGGTCAGCACCCTGCCGATCGCCACCTCCACCGCCTACGACACGGGCACCTTCACCATCATGGGGTGGGGTGCCGCGCGCGAGGGCGGCGGCCAGCAGCGGTACCTGCTCAAGGCCACCGTGCCGTTCGTCGACGACGCCACCTGCGCCCGCGCCTATCCGGGCCTGAACACCGCCGGCTCGCTCTGCGCGGGCTACGTCGCCCAGGGTGGCGTCGACACCTGCCAGGGTGACTCCGGCGGCCCGATGGTCCGCAAGGACGCGGCGGGCCGCTGGGTCCAGGTCGGCATCGTCAGCTGGGGCAACGGCTGCGCCCGCGCGGGCTACCCGGGCGTCTACAGCCAGGTGAGCACGTACGCGGCCGACATCGCCGCGGCGGCGGCCGGCCTCTGAGCCCACCCGCCGGGCCCGGTCCGACCGGTGCGGCAGGGCCGGCCACCACTCCCGCAGGTGGTGGCCGGTCCTGCTGTTCCGTGGCGGACCGGGCGCCGCCGTGCCCGGGCGGTCGCCGCCGTGCCCCGGCAGCGGCCGTCGCGTCCGGGCCGGGGGGCTCGGCGCGGGCGTTCACCGGCGCAGCCATTCCCCGGCCCGCCGCTGCTCGCGGGCGATGCGTCCGGTGGTGGTCGGAGGCAGCCGGGCGAGCAGGGCGAGGGCGGCATCGGCGTGACCGGCGAGGGCGTGGGCGCCGGCGAGGCGGGCGGTGACCAGGGCGTGGTCGCGCGGGTGGGCGGCCCGGTCGAGGAGCCGCAGGGCCGCCTCCAGCCGGGCCGCCGCGGTGCGGGCGTGGGCGGTGCGGCCGGTGCGGAGGGCGAGGTCCCGGTGGCAGGTGCCGTGGGCGACGGCCAGGACCAGCTCGGCGCGCGCCGTCCAGGGCGTCGGCACGCCGGTGAGCAGTGCGGCGTCGGTCAGCCGCCGGGCGTCGGCCAGCGTCCGGTCGGCCTGCGCCGCCCGGCCGGCCAGTGCGTGGGCGTGGGCCTGGACGAGGGCGGCCCAGGCCCACAGCCCCGGCAGGGGAGGGGCTGTGGTCCGGGCGGCCTCGGCCAGGGCGAGTGCGGTGGCCGGGTCGCCGAGCCACCAGTACAGGGCGCTCTGGCGGACGAGCAGGGAGGCCGCGGTGGCCCGGTCGCCGGTCGCGCGGGCCCACTCCAGCCCGGTGGCGTACCAGCCGAGCGCGCGGGCGGGGCGGTCGCCCTCGAAGTGGGCCCAGCCGGCGAGCTCGGCGTACTGGGCGGCGAGCGAGCGGTCGGCGCCGGGGGCCTCGCGGGGGCCGGGGTGCCGCCCGCCGAGCAGGGTGTGGGCGTGGTGCTCCAGGACGGCGGCCAGCTCCTCGCCGCCGATCCGGCCCGCGGCGGCGCGGTAGGCGGCGAGCAGGTGGGCGAGCACCTCGACGGTGGCGGCGTCCGGTGGTGCGGCGCGGGCGGCGGGCGGTGTCCGGGCGGCGGCGCGTTCGCCGAGGCGTTCGCGCTCCTGCCGTACGGTCTGCCAGAGTTCGGCCAGCTCGCCGCCGGCGAGCAGGAGTTCGTCGGCCCGGGCGGGCATCCCCGGCGGCGGCCAGCGGCGGGCGTTCTCCACCCGGCTGATCAGCGAGTCGTGGTAGCCGAGCAGCCGGCCGAACTCGGCCTGGCTGAGGCCGCGGGCCTCGCGCCAGTGGCGCAGCCGGCGGCCGAAGCGCAGGCGGGCGGACTCGGGTTCCGTACGGGGCGGCGGGGGTGGCGGGGCCGGGGGCGGTGGGGGCGGTGCGGGAGTGGGCAAGGGCGGCACGGGGTCTCCCGGAGGGGGCGGGGGAGCGCTCGTGGGGGAGCGTCATGCCCTGGTATCCCCGTTGACGTGCCTTGGTCAAACGAGAGGGGCGGGTGGCGGGCCGAGAGCGAGGCCGGGGGACCGGAACCTCTCCCACCCGTCCACCACCCAATACCTTTACTCGGGGTCCAA
>NZ_JBHVJT010000006.1:164961-175049 GCF_042798815.1 Kitasatospora sp. NPDC057738
GCCTTCTCAACGGCTCCCGGGCCCGGCGTTCCCGCGCGGGGCGGACGGGTCAGGAGCCCGCCGCCACCGCGGCCCGCCGCCGTCGGCCCACCACGGCCGAGGCCGCCAGCACGATGGCTGCGGCGACCAGCGACAGGTACATCTGCTTGCGCCCGTCGGCGTCGGTGAACATGTACGCCATGACGAACCCGATCATGCCCATGGCCGTCCAGGTCAGGTACGGGTACAGCCACATCCGGACGGTGTGCCGCTCGGGCATCTCGCGCTCGATGATCTTCCGCATCCGCAGCTGGGTGGCGCAGATCACCAGCCAGACGAAGAGCGCCACGGCGCCGGAGGAGTTGAGCAGGAAGGCGAACACGGTGTCCGGCGAGGTGTAGTTGAAGAAGACCGCGACGAAGCCGAAGACCACCGAGGAGAGGATGGCCACCCGCGGCACGCCGCGCGAGGTCACGGTGGCGAAGGCCTTGGGCGCGTCCCCGCGCTGGCCGAGCGAGAAGGCCATCCGGGAGGCGGTGTACATCCCGGAGTTGAGGCAGGACAGCACCGCCGTCAGCACGATCACGTCCATCACCTGGCCGGCGCCCGGGATGCCGATGTGGTCCAGCACCGCCACGTACGGGCTGGACTTGACGTCGGCGGAGTCCCAGGGGAGCAGGGTGACCACGAGCAGGATCGAGCCCAGGTAGAAGATCCCGATGCGCCAGATGACGCTGTTGGTGGCCTTGCTGACCGCCTTCTCCGGGTCCTCCGACTCGCCGGCGGCCAGGGTGACGATCTCGCTGCCCATGAAGGCGAAGACCACGGTGAGCATGCCGGTGAACACCGCGCCCACCCCGTGCGGCAGGAAGCCGCCGTGGCCGGTGAGGTTGCTGGCGCCGACCGCGTGGGTGCCCGGCAGCAGACCGAAGGCGGCGAGGGTGCCGATCACCAGGAACGCGGCGATCGCGACCACCTTGATCCCGGCGAACCAGAACTCGAACTCGCCGTAGGAGGCGACCGAGAAGAGGTTGGTGGCGGTCAGCACCGCCATCACTATCAGCGCCCAGCCCCACTGCGGCACGCCGGGCACCCAGTTGTTGAGGATCTTCGCGCCGGCGGTCGCCTCGACCGCGAGCACCACGACCCAGAAGAACCAGTACAGCCAGCCGATGGAGAAGCCGGCCCAGCGGCCGAGCGCGCGGTCCGCGTACGCCGAGAAGGAGCCGCTCTGCGGGTCGGCCGCGGCCATCTCGCCGAGCATCCGCATCACGAGCACGACCAGAGCGCCGGCCAGCGCGTACGAGAGCAGGATGCCCGGGCCGGTGGTCGCGATGCCCGCGCCGGAGCCGACGAAGAGGCCGGCGCCGATCACGCCGCCGATGGCGATCATCGACAGGTGGCGGTTCTTGAGTCCGGCCTTCAGGTGGCCGTCGCCGCCCTCTCCGGTCGGACTCGGCTGGTGGGGGAGCCTGGTGGCCGTCGTGGGCTTGGTGGTGTCCGCACTCATCAAGGTGCCCTGTGCCTTTCCAGCGCGGTGTGACCCTCGGCTCGTCGCGCCGGAGGGTGGGGGACTTGCCCGCGCATTGCGTCGCAACCTAACTTCTACGCCCGAGTATCGGAACAATGCTTTGATAACTGTTCGCTTACCGGACGTAAAAAGCCTGGTCAGGGTGGGTGGAAAGGTGGCATGGAAACCTCAGATCTGACGCATCGTCAGTATTCGAAAAGGTTGCCAAGCTCTGTTGGGGCTCAAATCGCCCGCACCTGCGCGGTCAGATCGGCCGCGCGTCGAGGACGGTGATCGCGGCCCCGTCCGCCGGTCGCCCGGTCAGCCGGGCGGCCAGGATCCGGGGGATGTCCTCCTCCTGCGAGTATCCGGGCAGGACGGTCACCTCCGCGCGCCGTGTGCCGGGCTCGCCCCGCACCGCGTACGTCACCAGGTAGCCGTACCGCTCCGGCGGCGGCGCCTGGTCCCGGTCCTGCCGGTCCCGCCGGCTCCGGACGGTCATCCGCATCGACCTCCTCGGCCCATTGTCGGCGCGGTGTGGACGATCCGCGCAAATCCGGGCAGAGTGGGACTCTCGGGACATGCCGTAGGAGCATCCCGAGCGTGCTCGGCGCCGGCCGGTTCCCGGCGCCGGTCAGGAGCGACCCCATGCAGACCACCTGGAAGGGGACGATCAGCTTCGGGCTGGTCAGCATCCCCGTCCACCTGTACTCCGCGACCCAGGAGCACGACGTCCCGCTGCACCAGGTGCACGCCAAGGACGGCGGCCGGGTGCGGATGAAGCGGTACTGCGAGCAGGAGGAGAAGGAGGTCCCGTACGCGGAGATCGCCAAGGGCTACGAGTCCCCCGACGGGCGGACCGTCACGCTCTCCGACGAGGACCTCGCCGACCTTCCGCTGCCCAGCAAGAAGATCATCGACGTGCTGGCCTTCGTGGACGAGGGCGAGATCGATCCGCTGATGTTCTCCAAGGCCTACTACGTGGGCGTCGCCGACAAGGCCGCCGCCAAGCCGTACGCGCTGCTGCGCGACGCGCTCACCGAGTCCGGGCAGATCGCCGTCACCAAGATCGCGCTGCGCACCCGGGAGTCGCCCGCGGTGCTGCGGGTGCACGACAACACCCTGGTGCTCCAGACCTGCATCTGGCCCGACGAGGTCCGCCCGGTGGCCGGCATCGCGCCCGAGGGGGACGTCACCGTCCGGCCGCAGGAGCTCAAGATGGCGCGGTCGCTGATGGACACCCTCTCCGAGGACTTCGACCTGGCCCAGCTCCACGACGACTACCAGCAGGCGCTGCAGCAGGTGATCACCGCGCGGCTGGAGGGCGTGGAGGTCCCGCACGAGGAGGAGCCGGGCGAGGCTCCGGACAACGTGATCGACCTGATGGAGGCGCTGCGCAGCAGCCTCAAGCAGGCCAAGGGCGGGCGGGGCGCCGGAGCCGAGGGCGCCGGAGCCGGGGAGGCCGGCGCCGGGGAGGAGCCCGCGCCGCGCAAGCGCGCCCCGGCGAGGAAGACCGCCCCGAAGGCGGGCCCGAAGTCCGCCGAGAAGTCCGTCGAGAAGACCTCCGAGAAAGCCTCCGAGAAGACCTCCGGGACGGGCGCCACGAGGAGCCCGGCGGCGAAGAGGACCGCCACCCGGAAGTCCTCGGCCCCCCGCAAGGCCTCCTGACCCTCCCGGGTCAGGCGTTCCTCCCATCCAGCCGTCCAGCCTTGGAGGCGATCCCGATGGACCTGCTGACCTACCAGGAAGTCGAAGCCCAGGCCGACGCCGCCGAGGGTCCCGAAGCCCGCAGGGCCCGGGGTTTCGGGCACCGCGTCTGGCACTGGCTGCTCAGCCTCAGCCCCACCGTGGTGACGTTCATGATCGCGCTCTCGATCGGCCTCTGCATGGTGGCCGTCCAGGTGAGCCTGCTGCCGGTGCTGGTGCCGATGGCGATCTTCTGGGGCCTGACGCTCATCGCGATGGGCGGCGTGATCGCCCGCTGGATGACCCCCGGGCCGGGCCGGCACCGCATGGCGTCCTGACCCGGCCGGGACGGGCACGGGGCCGGGAGGTCCGGCTCAGCCGATCCACACCGTGGTGACGTTGCAGAACTCCCGGATCCCGTGCCCGGACAGCTCCCGCCCGAACCCGGAGCGCTTGACGCCGCCGAACGGCAGCGCCGGGTGGGAGGCCGTCATGCCGTTGAAGAACACCCCGCCGGCCTGGATGTCCCGGACGAAGCGCTCCCGCTCGGCCTCGTCGGTGGTCCAGACGTTGGAGCTGAGCCCGAACGGCGAGTCGTTGGCGGCCGCCACCGCCTCGTCCAGGTCGGCCACCCGGTGGACGGTGGCGACCGGGCCGAAGGTCTCCTCCTGGTGGATCCGCATCGCCGGGGTGATGCCGGTCAGCACGGTGGGCTCGAAGAACCAGCCGGTGTCCCAGCCCTCCGGGCGTCCGCCGCCGCACTCCACCCGGGCGCCGCGGGTGCGGGCGTCCTCGACCAGTTCCTCCAGGTCGTCCCGGCCCTGGCGGCTGGCCAGCGGGCCGACGTCGGTGTCCTCGTCCATCGGGTCGCCGACCTTCAGCGCCCGCATCGCCTCGGTGAAGGCGGCGGTGAAGCGCTCGTAGACGTCGGTGTGCACGATGAAGCGCTTGGCGGCGATGCAGGACTGGCCGTTGTTCTGCACCCGGGCCCGGACGGCGGTGCGCACCGCGGCGTCCAGGTCGGCGCTCGGCAGCACCACGAACGGGTCGCTGCCGCCCAGTTCCAGGACGGCCTTCTTGACCTCGTCCGCCGCGGTGGCCGCGACCGCCCGCCCGGCCGGCTCGCTGCCGGTGAGGGTGACGGCGGTGACCCTGCGGTCCCGGATCACGCCCTCGACCGCGCCCGAGCCGATCAGCAGCGTCTGGAAGCAGCCCTCCGGGAAACCGGCCCGCCGGAACAGCTCCTCGATCGCCAGCGCGGTGCGCGGCACGTTGGACGCGTGCTTGAGCAGGCCGACGTTGCCCGCCATCAGGGCCGGCGCGGCGAACCGGACGACCTGCCAGAGCGGGAAGTTCCACGGCATCACGGCCAGCACCGGGCCGAGGGGGCGGTAGCGGACGTAGGCGCGGCTGGCGCCGGAGTCTGCGACGTCGGCCGGGGCCGGGTGCTCGTCGGCGAGCAGCGCCTCGGCGTTGTCCGCGTACCAGCGCATCGCCTTGGCGCACTTGGCGGCCTCGGCGCGGGAGGCGGCGAGCGGCTTGCCCATCTCCTCGGTCATGGTGCGGGCGACCGCCTCCTGCTCCCGGTCCAGCAGGTCGGCGGCGCGGTGCATCAGTTCGGCGCGGGCGGCGAAGGTGGTGCCGCGGTAGCCGTGGAAGGCGGCCTCGGCGCGGGCCAGCCGCCGCTCGACGCCGGCCGCGTCGAGCGGTTCGAAGGTCTGGAGGGTCTCGCCGGTCGCGGGGTTGACGCTGGCGATGGGCATGCGGGGCTCCCAGGTGGGTCGGGGTCCGGTGCGTCTGCCCTCACACCCTCCCTGACCGCCCGGCTCCGGGCACGCCTCGGCGCGCCCGGCGTGTCCCGGCGGGCGGGCGATCCGCTCCGCTCACTCCGGCAGCGACTCCACCCGGGCCGCCGCCTCCCGGGCCCTGGCCCCGGCCCTGGTCCGGGCCGCGGTGACCTGCCGGCCGGGGAAGCGGTGCAGGAACTCGGCCTCCAACTCCCCGGTGCGCAGCGTGTGCCGCTTCAGCGCCTCCTCCGAGCCGTACAGGAAGGTCTCGTGGCGCGTGCGGTGGAGCTGTTCCAGCTCGTGCAGGAGCGTGTCGTTGCCCAGGGCGTGCGGGGAGATGCCCGCGGGCCGGATGTGCGGGTCGTCGGCGTGCCGCATCTCGGTGCCTCCTCGGCGGAAGTCCCCTCCTCCAGGGTGCCCGGGGACCGTCGCGGCTGCACCCGGCCGGTGGGCACGGATCGTAGGATGAATCCTTCCGCGTTCCTCAGAAACCATCCCGCCGACGCTCGGACAGATCGCACATGCCGCTTCCCAAGGCCGAACTCCACCTGCACATCGAAGGCACCCTGGAGCCCGAACTCGCCTTCGAACTCGCCGCCCGCAACGGCGTAGAGCTGCCGTACGCCGACACCGAGGCGCTGCGCGAGGCGTACTCCTTCAGCGACCTCCAGTCCTTCCTGGACCTCTACTACGCGCTGATGGCCGTGCTGCGCACCGAGGACGACTTCGCCGACCTGGCCGACGCCTACCTGGCCCGGGCCGCCGAGCAGGGCGTCCGCCACGCGGAGATCTTCTTCGACCCGCAGGCGCACACCGCGCGCGGGGTCCCGCTGGGCGCGGTGGTGGACGGACTGACCCGGGCGCTGGAGCGCGGCGAGGAGCGGTACGGCATCAGCGCCCAGCTGATCATGTGCTTCCTGCGGGACGAGTCCGCCGAGTCCGCGCTGGAGACCTTCGAGGCCGCCCGCCCGTACTTCGACCGGATCACCGGCATCGGCCTGGACTCCGCCGAGGTCGGCCACCCGCCGGTGAAGTTCCGCGAGGTGTACCGCCGGGCCGCCGAGGCCGGGCTGCGGAGGGTCGCCCACGCGGGCGAGGAGGGCCCGGCCGCGTACATCACCGAGGCGCTGGACGTCCTCGGCGTCGAGCGGATCGACCACGGGCTGCGCTGCCTGGAGGACGGCGAGCTGGTTGCCCGCCTGGTGCGCGAGCAGATCCCGCTGACCCTCTGCCCGCTCTCCAACGTCCGGCTGCGCTGCATCGACACCCTCGCCGACCACCCGCTGGACGAGATGCTGGAGGCCGGGCTGCTGGTCACCGTCAACTCCGACGACCCGGCGTACTTCGGCGGCTACGTGGAGGACAACTTCCGCGCCGTGCGCGAGGCCCTCGCCCTCGACCAGGAGGCCCTGCGCCGGCTGGCCGCCAACTCCTTCCGCGCCTCCTTCATCAGCGAGCGGCGCCGGGCCGAACTGCTCGCCGAGGTCGAGGCGTACGTCTTCTGACCCGCCCGTCCGTCGCGCCGGCCCGTCACCCGTCCAGGGACGACGGGCCGACGCGCTCGTAGCGCAGCAGCGTCACGCCGTTGGTGAAGCGGTGGGTCTCGGTCAGGGCGAGCGGGGTGGGGTGGTCGGTCGGGCGGAAGAAGAGCGTGCCGCGGCCGAGCACGACGGGGTGGACGTAGAGCCGGAACTCGTCGATCAGGTCGAGGGCGAGGAAGGACTCGGCCAGGTTCGCGCCGCTGAGGCAGAGGTCGCCGCCGGGGCCGGCGGTGAGGGCGGCGACCGACTCCGGGGTGACCTCGTGGACGACGGTGGTGTTCCAGTCGGCGTGGTCGAGGGTGCGGGAGAAGACGGTCTTCGGCATCGCGCGCCAGATGCCCGCGAACTCGGCCGTCGGACCGTCGGCGGCCGGGTCCTGGTCGGCGGTGGGCCAGACGGAGGCCATCAGCTCGTGCGTCACCCGGCCGGAGACGAAACCACCCATTCGGGCGAGCTCGCGATTGAAGTGGGTGTGCACCTCGTCGTCGACGAGGTTCCAGCCGAGGTCGTGGTCCGGGCCCTCGAAGTAGCCGTCCACGGACAGGGAGACGAAGAGGACGATCCTGCGGCGCATCGGCGGCCTCACCGGGAGACGGTCCGCCGCCCCTGCCGCGGGGGAAGGGGCGGCGGACGGGATCAGATCAGGGTGCTCCAGTAGTACCAGAACCGGTTGAGGATCAGCAGCGCGATCACCGCGTACCAGAGGGCCGGGACGACCCAGTGGTAGCGGGCCGCCTCCCGGACGGCCGTCCGCAGCTGCGGGCCCACCGGGATCACGCCCGAGCGCAGGTTGTGCAGCGTGGTGTACCAGAACAGCGGGATCACCGCGGCCCACACCACCATGCAGTACGGGCAGAGCGCACCGATCCGGTACAGCGCCTGGTACATCAGCCAGGTCACGAAGCCGACCCCGAACACCGTCCCGGCCTGCAGGCCGAGCCAGAACCAGCGCCGGAACGCCGCCCCCGCGAGCAGCCCGGCACCGACCGCGACGACCACCCCGAAGGCGACCAGCCCGATCAGCGAGTTGGGGAAGCCGAAGGCCTCCGCCTGCGCGCTGCGCATGATCGAACCGCAGCTGATGATCGGGTTGATGTTGCAGTTGGGGACGTAGGACGGGTCCTCCAGCAGCCGGATCTTGTCCAGGGTGAGGACCGCCGAGGCGAACAGGCCGACGGCGCCGCCGATCAGCAGCAGCCAGGCGAACGGGCGGCTCGCGCCGTACGTGGGCCGCACGGCGGGCGCGCCGGCCGTCATCCGGTCACCTGCTTGACCATCGCGGTGAACTGCTCGGGGGAGACGGCCTTGCCGTTGGAGAGGACGTCCAGCTTCCTGCCGTCCAGCTTGACGGTCGGGGTGCCGGTGACGTCGCTCTTGTTGAACTCCTCGTTGACCTTGGCCGCCCACGGCGCGTAGGTGCCGTCCTGGACGGCCTTCACGAAGGCGTCCGTCTTCAGGCCGGGCACCTGGCCGGCCAGGTCCAGGACGTGGTTGACGTCGCCGAAGGCGTCGCTGCGCTCGTCCGGCTGGTTGGCGTACAGCACGTCGTGGAAGGCCTTGAACTTGTCCACGCCCTCGTTCAGCGCGGCGCCGGCCGCGGCCAGCGCGGTGCGCGAGCCCTTGCCGCCGAGGTTGTTGTCCAGGAACGTCGCCAGGTGGTACTGGACCTTGTACGTGCCGTCGTCCGCGAGCTGCTGGATCGCCGTGCCGGTGGTGGTCTCCAGCTGTTCGCAGAACGGGCAGCGGAAGTCCTCGTAGACGTCCAGGGTGTGCGGGGCGTCGGCCTTGCCGTAGGTGACCACGGTGCCGTCGGTGCCGCTCGCGTTGGCCGGCACGACCAGCGGGCCGTTCGCGGCGCTCGAACCGGAGCCGGAGGAGCCGCCGACGGCGAAGGCCACACCCGCCGCGAGGGCGAGGACGGCGGCCGAGGCGCCGCCGACCACCACCCGGCGGCGGATGCGCTCGGAGCGCTCGGCCTGGGCGCGGGCGACGCGCATGCGGTCCGTGGCGGAGGCCTTCTTGGCGGTCTTGCGGGTGTTGCTCATGGGGTGTCGTCCTGTGCTCTCGGGCGTACGGGTCGGCGCGGCCGGTCGGGGCCTGCGCGGGGGGAGAGAACAGCCGACTGAGCGGGCGGGGAGGCCCGCGGCTCAGACGGCCAGGGCGAACACCGGCGGACCGCGCCGGACGGCCGGGCGGACGACGACGTCCTCGGCGGGGACCAGCGCGCGGCTGGCCCGGGGGAACGGCACCCGCGCCGGCGGACGGGCCGGCAGCGGGGCGGCCAGCAGCCGCAGCCAGCGGGCGGCGGCCGGCAGATGGCGGTGCAGGAACTCGCCCACCATCCGGACGGCGCCGGCCAGGCAGCACAGCGCGGCGTCCGCACGGCGCAGCCAGTAGGCGCCGGCCAGCGCGATCACCGTGTGCAGCAACAGGAGCAGCAGCACACCGGCCCGCGCGGAGACGCCGTGACCGAGCAGGAAACCGCCGAGCGAACCGCCACCGCACAGCAGCGGCTGGAGGCCGTGCCCGGCGCCGGGCGGCAGCGAGGGACACGTGCTCTGCGCGAGGTCGAACAGCGCGCCGGCGCCCAGCTCCAGGGGCAGGAACACCGCCGCGATCGCCGGGAAGCCGCGCTCGCGGCCGGCCAGCGAGAAGGCCACCGCGAAGACGGCGGCCGAGGCCAGCAGCATCGGGCCGACCGGGAGCGTGCGGCCGGTGACCAGCACCTGGCCGAGCCCGGCGAGCAGCACGACCAGCGCGGCGAAGACCGCCGCGCGGAGCGTCCTGGTGACCGGCCCGATGTCCATGGCACCCGAGTCTGCCACAGGTTGAAACCGAAACGGTCTGCCGGACGGTGCGCTGTGAAGAGCCTCACCGCCCGCGCTGAGCTGGGCTTATCCGATGCTTACGGGTCGGCCCCGACGGCGTTCACCCGCGCCTCGACCAGCTCCCGGAAATGGTCCAGATCCTCGCGCACCGCCCGCTCGATCGCCCCGGCCTGGGCGAAACCGCGCGGCCCGCCGAACTCGCGCCGCACCGCCTCCGGGTCGTACTCCACCCGGATCTGCAACCGGGTGTGCCGGGCATCGAGCGGCAGCAGCGCGAAGGCGCCGCGCAGCGGAAGCGGACCCAGGGTCCGCCAGGCCATCACCCGGCCCCGGCCGCGGTCGGTGATCTCGGCATCGACCGAGTGCCGCTCGCCGTCGACCTCCACCCCGAGGTGCGCGAGGTTCCGGCCGTGCGGCTGGGCGCTGCTGACGCCGTCGACGAACCGGGGGTACTCGTGCACCCGGTGCAGTTGCTCCCAGGCGGCGAGGACGGGGGCGGCGATGTCGATCTGTTCCTCAAGGGTGCTCATTGTGCGCGGCACCTCCCTGGGTCCAGCGTGCGCCTCGGGGTGGGGGTGGGCAAAGGGGGGTGGTTGGTGTTGTTGGGGGCTTTCGGGAGGGTGGGGGGCCGGGGGCGGCTCCGGGGGTGGGTGCTCCGGGGGCTGGGTGATTTTCAGACTGCCGACCCTGTGGGTGGGGCGCTGGGCGTCGTTGGCGGTCGGAAAATCACCCGTCACGCCCCTCTCCGCACCCACCC
>NZ_JBHVJT010000007.1:0-64932 GCF_042798815.1 Kitasatospora sp. NPDC057738
CCCGCCCTGCCGCCCGCGCCCGCCGCGCTGCCCGCGCCCGCCCTGCCGCCCGCGCCCGGGCCCGCCGCGCCGCCCGCCGTCCCGTCGGTGCTGCCCCCGCTGACCACGCCGCCGGTGACGGCCACGCCGCCGGCCGAGTCCGTCCGGGCCGCACTGCGCGAGCGCCGGTCCGCCGCCTACCGGGCGGCGACGGCCGGCGAGTCGGCGATGCTGCTGCAGACGCTCGCCCAGGAGTGCGTGACGGTGCTCGGCCGGAGCGACCGGGACACCCTGTGCACCTGGCGGGACTTCGCCTGGTACCTCAGCCGGACCGGGGACCTGAACGGCGCCGTCCGGCTGTTGACCGCCCTGGTGGACGACATGCGCGCGGCGCTCGGCCCGGTCGACCCGGACACCCTCGGCGCCCGCTACCACCTGGTCTGGTGCGTCGGCGAGAGCGGTGCGCCGGTCACCGCGATCCGGCTGATGAACGAGCTGCTGCCCGACCTGCACGCCGCCTGGGGCCCGTACGACCCGCGGGTCCTGAAGGCCCGGCACGACCTCGCGCTGCACCGGGCCAACCGGGGCGACCCGCAGGGCGCGGTGCTCCAGCTGCACGGGCTGCTGCCGGACCTCGCCCGGGTGCTGGGCGAGCACCACCCGAGCACCGTGCAGGCCTGGCGGGACCTGGCCGGCTACCAGCAGCAGCTGGCCCAGGCCGGCCGCAAGGGCCCGGGGCAGCGCCGCCGCACGCCGCGGATGAGCCCGATGGAGGCGCTGGTGCTGGTGCGGCGGCTGCGCCTGTGGGACTTCGCCACCGACGAGGAGGCCCGGGCCTGCATGGACGCGCTGGACCGGGGGATCGGCCTGAAGGGCGTCGCGGACGTGGTGTTCGACGCACCGGACCACGTCTCGGACGAGGACCTGGTGGAGGAGATCTTCGGGGCCTGAGCGCCGTCGCCACGGCGCTCAGCCCGCCAGGGCCGGCGCCGGGAGGGCGGCCAGGGCGTGGAGCAGGGCGCGGGCGGCGGCGTCGTTCTGCCGGAAGCCCGGGGCGTTGGTGCGCGGGCGGGCGAAGGCGGCGGCCGCGCGCAGGCTGGTGTGCGGGCCGAGGGCGGTGCGGCGGGGGTGCGGGGCGCCGCCGAGGGCCGGGTCGAGCAGCCGGCTGTCCGCGGGGGTGATGGTGACCAGGCCGGAGCGGTGGGTGTAGTCGGGGTCGGTGACCACCTCCTCGACGATCCGTCCGGTGCGGTGCAGGTCGCGCAGCACCGGATCCAGGGTGCGGGCCAGCGCGTGCTTGGGCAGGTACGCCTCGACCAGCGCCGTGGCGGTGACCCGGTGGCCGGGCACGGTGGCGCCGCCGGCCCGCCAGGTGCCGCTCGCCTCGTCCCGTTCGATCCGCACGTCCGCGCCGAGGAAGCGCACCACCCCGGCCTCGGAGAGGGCGAGCAGCTGGCGCAGCCGGAAGCCGGGCGGGCCGGAGGCGAGGAAGCTGAAGTAGCCGAAGAACCACCCGTCCACCTCCTCGGCGATCGACCGGGCGGTGAGCCGGCCGCTCGCCATCACCCGGGGGAGCTGGCCGAACAGCGAGAGCAGGCCGAGGAAGGCGCCGAGGTCGGCGCTGTGCGCCGGGTCGGCGCGGCGGTCGGCGTCGGCGGTGACGTACTCGCGCAGGTGCGCCTGGAGCTCCTCGTCGGTGCCGAGTTCGAGCCCGGCCAGCGGGTGGTCGAGCCGTTCGAAGTCGATCCGGTCGGCCGGGTCGGGGACGGCCTCGGCGATCAGGGCGGCGAGTTCGGGGCCGTACCAGTGGTGCCGGTCGTAGCGGTGGAGGAACTCCGGCCAGGGCAGGGCGGTGCGCCCGGGGTGGGCGTGGAACAGCTCGTGGTAGTGCCCGAAGGCGATCTCCTTGGCCATCAACGGCCAGAAGTCGCGCCGCAGTTCGAGCTGTCCGCCGGTGGCGAGCACGGTGTTCACGGCGGCCTCGTCGAAGTACCGGGGGAGCGGGGCGGGCGGCCCCTGGAGCCGGTAGCCGGTCTTGGAGTGGTACGGGACGCCGCGCCGGGAGCCGAGGTGGAGCACCGGCTCGCGGCCGGACGGCAGGTAGCGCAGCGCGGGCCCGTCCCCGATCGGCTCGAAGCGGCCGCCGCGGCCCTCGGTGAGCAGCGTGACCAGGTCCACCGAGGCGAGGCCGAGGCCGCGCAGCACCACCTGCTCGCCGGGGGCGAGGGCGGCCAGTTCGGCGGTCACGTCGGCGGAGTGGGCGGGCGGGAGGTGGAAACGGCCGTGCCGGGCGGCGAAGGCGGCGTCGGCGGCGAAGCGCGGGTGCGGGGCCGAGTCGAGGTGGCCGAGGGTGAGCACGACGTGGTCGGCGGTGAGCGTCCGGTCGGTGAGGTGGACGCTCTGCGGGCCGTCGGCCGGGCCCTCGATCCGCCGGACGGTGTCGCGGTGGACGGTGACCGCGATGTGCGCCGGCAGTTCGGCGACGGCGCGGCGGAACACCCAGTCCAGGTAGGCGCTCTGGGCCCGGCGGGTGGGGAAGTCCCCGGGCGCCAGGGTGCGCAGCTCGGCCCGGACGGCCGGGTCGGCGACCTCCCGGTAGGGCGCGAACTCCTCCTGCCGCGCGGCCCATTCGGCGAGCGAGGGGCCGGGGCGGACCGGCCCTTCGAGGGTGGAGCGCTCGTCGGTGAACATGGTGACGTCCTCGGCCATGGAGTTCATCCGTAGCAGCGGGGACTGGTCGTGGCGCCAGATCCGGCCCGCGCCCGGCGGGTACGGGTCGACCAGGTGGATCGCCAACGGGCGCTCTTCGGGCAGGAGTTCGGCCGCGTTGGCGGCGATCCGCTCCAGCAGCCCGGTGCCGCGCGGGCCGGCGCCGACGATGACCAGCGCCGTCATGCCCGCACCACCTTCACGAAGGCCGCGCGGGCCCGCTGCAGCGGGGTGGGCGGCAGGCCGTCGCGGGTGGCGCCCCGGGCGAAGTGCCGTTCCACGTAGTACTGGCCGACGGACAGCAGGGTGGTGACCACCAGGTACCAGATGGTGGCGACCATCAGCATCGGGATGACCCGGTACGACTGGAGGTAGACCAGCTGCACCGAGTAGAGCAGGTCGGAGACGGCCAGCACGCTGACGATGCTGGTGCCCTTGAGCGCGCCGATCAGCATGTTCCCGGCGGTCGGCACGATCGCCCGCATCGCCTGCGGCACCACGATCCGGCGCAGCACCCGCCACCGGCCGAGCCCGAGCGCGGACGCCGCCTCCAGCTGGCCGCGGTCGACGGACAGGATGCCGCCGCGGATCACCTCGGCGGCGTACGCGGTCTCCAGCAGGGTGAGGCCGATGACGGCGGTCAGGGTGGGGCCCATCAGGTTGACGGTCCTGACCGTGACGAACTCGGGGCCGAACGGGACGCCGAGGCCGAGGGTGGGGTAGAGCGCGCCGATGTTGAAGAAGAACAGCAGCTGCACCAGCGGCGGGGTGGAGCGGAACACCCAGATGTAGACCCAGCTCAGCGTGCGCAGCACCGGGTTGGCGGACAGCCGCATGGTGGCGAGGAGGGTGCCGAGCACGAAGCCGAGGGCGAGGGTGACGGCCGTCAGCCAGAGGGTCAGGGCGAGTCCGTCGAGCACGGACCGGGCGGTGAACCAGTCGGCGACCACGCTCCACTGGAAGGCCTTGTTGCGGATCACCGAGTTGACCGCCATCGCGGCCAGCAGCAGGGCGACGGCGGCGGCGGCCCACTGGCCGGGCTTGCGGCGGGCGACGATCCGGGCCTCGGCGGCGGGCGGCGCGTCGGGGCGGTCGAGTGAGGGGGCGGGCAGGACGTCCTGCGGGGTGGCCATGGCGGCGGCTCCTGGGCGGAGTGCGGGCGGGGAGATGTACGGCGGTGGTCACGTACGCGGGCGCGGCCCGTGTCCCTCAACACGGCCGGCGCATTGCACTGCACTCCGCGCCGATCGTACGCATGCGCGATCGACGGCTGTCAAGGGTGATCGGGACGGCGGACGGCCCGGCCGGGGCGCGTCGGAAAAGCGACAGGAGATCGCAACAGTGCGGCAATGATGGATGGTTGACGTACCGATCGGCCGACTGCTCAACTTGAGGCCATGTACGCCGAGCAGCCCCTGGTCAGCCGCGACCACATCGACTTCGGTCGGGTGTGGTCCGCGGCGTGTCGCGGCTGACCCGGCAGCGGGCCGTCCGTCCGGCCTGATCTCCCGGCGGGGAGCCCTCCCTCGGTTCGCCCCGTCGCGGCCCGGATCCGTCGTCGGCGACCGGCGACGCGTCAGGCCTTCGCTGCCGCCGTCGACTTCGCACTGCGCTCCGGCCCCTCCGCACTCCGGTCCTCCCGCACTCCGGCAGTCCCCTCCCGTCGCCGTTTCCACCGTCACGTCCACCGTCACGTGTTCGACGGCCGCCCCGCCGCGGCCGCCTCCGGCGCCCCCGCCTCCGGCCGGGCGGCACCCCCTGCCCACCCGCAGTCCACCGGAGTCCCGCCCACCCGAAAGGTTCCGCCATGCCCGTCGAATTCCTCGGTATCGCCGCCACCGGCGACGGTTCGGAGACCACCGCCCGCACCACCGCCGCCTTCGACCGCGACTACACCCTGCGGCTGGCCCGGGCGCACGAGGACCACGGCTGGGACCGGGTGCTCTTCGCCTACGGGGCCGGCGCCCCGGAGCCGTCGGCCGCGGCGGCCTTCCTCGCCTCGCACCTGGAGCGCCTCCAGATCCTGCTGGCGCACCGGCCGAACGTCTCCTACCCGACCTTCGCGGCCAAGACCTTCGCGACCCTCGACCGGATCAGCGACGGCCGGCTGACCGTGCACTTCATCACCGGCGGCAACGACCACGAGCAGCAGCGCGAGGGCGACTTCCTGACCAAGGACCAGCGCTACGAGCGCACCCGGGAGTACATCGGCATCGTCAAGAAGGCCTGGACCAGCCGGGAGCCCTTCGACCACGAGGGCCCGCACTACCGCTTCGACGACTTCGTCTCGGACGTCTTCCCCGTGCAGCAGCCGCGCCCGGGGGTCTCCTTCGGCGGCTCCTCCGACGCGGCCTACGCGGCCGGCGGCGCCGAGGCGGACGTCTACTGCCTCTGGGGCGAGCCGCTGGCCCGCACCGCCGAGCAGATCGAGCGGGTGAAGGAGGCGGCCCGGGCCGCCGGGCGCACCGACGTGCCGCGGATCCAGGTGGCGTTCCGGCCGATCATCGCGCCGACCGAGGAGCTGGCCTGGGAGAAGGCGCACCGGACGGTGGCCGCGATCCGGGACCGTCGGGGCACCGACCGGGCGGGGACGAACCCGGCGACCGGGACGCGCGAGGCCGGGACGCGCGGGACCGCGGCACCCGAGAACGTCGGCTCCCAGCGGCTGATCGAGATCGCCGAGGCCGGCGAGCGCTACGACCGCGCCCTGTGGACCCCTACCGCCGCGGCCACCGGCGGGGCGGGCAACTCCAACGCGCTGGTCGGCACCCCGGAGACGGTCGCCCAGGCGCTGCTCGACTACTACGACCTCGGCGTGGACATCCTCTCCGCGCGCGGCTACCACCTGCTGGACGACGCGATCGACTTCGGCCGGTACGTCATCCCGATCGTCCGCGAGGAGGTCGCCAAGCGGGACGCCGCCAGGGCCGCCAAGGCCGAGCGGGCCGAGCGCGACCGCCACCAGCTGATCGCGGTGCAGGCGTGAGCGCGGGCGCGGGCCCGGCCGACGGGTGGGAGTTCCGCAGGGTCACGATCGACGATCCGCTGGTCGAGCAGCTGCTGCGCGAGCTCACCCACGAGTACGTCACCCGGTACGGCCCCGAGGCGCACCAGGAGATGACCCGCTACCCGGCCGGGGACTTCGCCGAGCCGCACGGCGTGCTGCTGCTCCTGCTGGAGGACGGCGAACCGGTGGCCGGCGGCGCGTACAAGCGCTACGACGACCGCACCGCCGAGGTGAAGCGGATGTGGACGCACTCCGCGCACCGGCGCCGGGGCCTGGCCCGCCGGGTGCTGGCCGAGCTGGAGCGGACGGCGGCCGCGGCCGGCTACACCCGCTTCCACCTCACCACCGGCCCGCGCCAGCCCGAGGCCAGGAACCTCTACCTGGCGGCCGGCTACACCCCGCTGTTCGACGTCTCCGCCGACCCCCTGACCATCGGGCCGCTCCCCTTCGAGAAGCACCTGCCCGTTCTGACCACGACCTCCTGAAAGGGCCCCTCGTGAGAACCACCACCGTCCGCCGCCGCCTGCTCGCGACCGCCGTCCTGCTGCCGGTCCTGGCCCTGGCCGCCTGCGGCTCGGACCCGAAGATCGCGGGCGCGGCGGCGGGCGGTCCGGCCGCCACCGCCACCGAGGACCTCGTCTCCGGCCTCAGGACCTCGGAGTCCGCCGCCGCGCTGCTGCCCGAGGAGGTCCGCAGGGCCGGCACGCTGAAGTTCGGCTCGGCCTTCGGCGCGCCGCCCAGCGCCTTCTACACCGACCAGGCCGACAGGAAGCCGGCCGGGATCGACGTGGACTTCACCGACGCGGTGGCCAGGCTGCTGGGCCTGACCGTGCAGCGCGAGCAGGCCGCCTTCGAGACCATCCTGCCCGCCCTGGACAGCGGGAAGTACGACGTCGGCACCGGCAACTTCGGGGTCACCGCGGCCCGGCTGAGGACCATCGACTTCGTCACCTACATCGACGACGGCCAGGGGTTCGCGGTGAAGAAGGACAACACCGCGGTCCAGCCGGTCACCGACCTGGTCCAGCTGTGCGGACTGACCATCGGCACCGGCGCCGGCACCACCTTCGAGACCACCCTCAACAGCCGGAAGAACGTCTGCGCCGACGCCGGGAAGAAGCCGTACGAGGTGAAGGCGTTCGGCGAGAGCGGCGCCCTGCTGACCAGCCTCCAGCAGGGCCGGGTGGACATCGAGATGTCCACCATCAACGGCCTGCGCCACCAGGCCGCGCAGGAGGCCTCCGGGACCCGCTTCCTCAACGAGTTCCACCGCCTCGACGTCGGCTTCGCCCTGAAGAAGGGCTCGAAGCTCGCCCCGGCCCTCCAGGCGGCGGTCAACCAGCTGATCAAGGACGGGACGTACGAGCGGATCCTGCGCAAGTGGGGGGTCGCCGAGTCGGCGATCGAGGAATCGCGGATCAGCCCGCCCGAGCACGCCTGAGCGCCGGCCACCGAGGAGACCTCCGATGACCGTCACCACCACCGTCACCACCGTCACCACCGGGACCAGGCCGGCCCCGGCCCCGGCCGCCCCCGACCTCGACGCACTGGCCGGCCTGCGGACCGTGCCCGCCCGCCACCCCTGGCGCTGGGCCGCCGGGATCGCCGCGCTGGTCGTGCTCGCCCAGTTCGCCCACGGCCTGGCCACCAACCCCGGCTGGGACTGGGCCACGTTCCGGCTCTACTTCACCGCCGACACCATCCTCCGGGCGATCGGACGGACCCTCGAACTCACCGCCTACGGCACGGTGCTGGGCTTCGTGCTGGGCACCGCGGTGGCCGCGATGCGGCTGTCCCGCAGCGCGATCCTGCGCTCCATCGCCTGGGCCTACGTGTGGGTGTTCCGCTCGATCCCGCTGATCGTCCAGCTGGTGTTCTGGTTCAACCTCTCCTACCTGTACAAGCGGTTCGGGATCGGCATCCCGTTCGGCCCGACCTTCGGCGAGGTCGAGACGGTCGGGGTGCTCAGCGCGCTCGGTGCGGCGGTGCTCGGCCTGGGACTGCACCAGGCCGCGTTCGCCGCCGAGATCATCCGCGGCGGCATCATCGCGGTGGACGCCGGCCAGCGGGAGGCCGCCGCCGCGCTCGGCATCCCGCGCTGGCGGCAGGGCTGGCGGATCGTGCTGCCGCAGGCGATGCGCGGCATCCTCCCGGCCGCCGCCAACGAGGTGATCTCCCTGCTCAAGGGCACCTCGGTGGTCTACGTGATGGCGATCGGCGAACTCTTCTACCAGGCCCAGGTGGTCTACGGCCGCACCGGCCGGGTGGTGCCGCTGCTGATGGTCGCCACCGTCTGGTACGTGCTGCTGACCACCGCCCTCTCGATCGGCCAGTACTACGTCGAGCGCCACTTCGCCCGCGGCGCCGAGCGCACCCCGCCGCCCACCCCGTGGCAGCGCGTCCGGGCCTTCGCCCGGAGCCTGCCGGACCGCACCCGGCCCGCCGCCGCCCGTACCCCCGGAGGACAGTCGTGACCACGCTGACGAAGCCCGATCCGAACCCTCCCGGCCCGGCCCCGGCCGCCCCGATGGTGCGGGTCCGCGGCCTGCACAAGAGCTTCGGCCGGCTGGAGGTGCTGCGCGGGGTCGACCTGGACGTCCCGGCCGGCTCGGTGACCGTGGTGCTCGGCCCGTCCGGTTCCGGCAAGTCCACCCTGCTGCGGGCGATCAACCACCTGGAGAAGCTGGACCGCGGCCACGTCGCCATCGACGGCGAGCTGATCGGCTACCGCCGCTCCGGCGACCGGCTGTACGAGCTCAAGGAGCGCGAGGTGCTGCGCCAGCGCACCGGCATCGGCTTCGTGTTCCAGAACTTCAACCTGTTCCCGCACCTCACCGTGCTGGAGAACCTCGTCGAGGCGCCGGTCGCCGCGCTGCGCCGCCCGAAGGCCGGGGCCAGGGCGGCGGCGCTGGCGCTGCTGGAGCGGGTCGGGCTGGCCGACAAGGCCGCCGCCTACCCCCGGCAGCTGTCCGGCGGGCAGCAGCAGCGGGTGGCGATCGCCCGGGCGCTGGCGCTGGAGCCCAAGGTGCTGCTGTTCGACGAGCCCACCTCGGCGCTCGACCCGGAGCTGGTCGGCGAGGTGCTGGACGTCATCAAGGACCTCGCCCGCAGCGGCACCACGATGATCGTGGTCACCCACGAGATCGGCTTCGCCCGCGAGGTCGCCGACACCGTGGTCTTCATGGACGGCGGCGTGGTGGTCGAGCAGGGCCCGCCCGCCGAGGTCCTGGACCGGCCGCGGCACGAGCGCACCCGGGCCTTCCTGGCCAAGGTCCTCTGACCCTCCCTTCCCCGAACAACCCCCCTTCACCGAGCAGGAGTTCCGCCATGTCCCTACCCCGTCGCGCCCTCGTGACCGCCGCCGGCGCGCTCGCCGCCGCCCTCGCCCTGGCCGGCTGCGGCGGCTCCGCCACGGGCGCGTCGGCGGAACTCGCCCCGGCCAGGGGCAGCACCGCGCCGGACGGCACGGTGGTGAACCTCTCGCCGGACCAGAACCGGGTCACCACGCCCAAAGTCGACGCGATCGCCGCGCTGGTCCCGGAGGAGATCAGGAAGAAGGGGACGCTGACCGTCGTCGACTCGATCGGCACCACCCCGCCGCTGGACTTCTACGCCAACGACGACCGGACGATCATCGGCGTCGAGCCGGACCTCGCCTCCCTGATCGGCAACGTGCTGGGCCTCAGGGTCGAGTTCAACCCGGTCTCCTGGGAGAACATCTTCGTCGGTCTGGACAGCGGCAAGTACGACGTCGGCGTCTCCAACATCACCGTCACCGAGGCGCGCAAGGAGAAGTACGACTTCGCCACCTACCGGCTGGACGTCCTGGGCTTCGAGGCGAAGAAGGGCGGCGGCCTGAAGGTCACCGGCCCCAAGGACCTCGCGGGCAAGGCGGTCGGCGTCGCCACCGGCACCAACCAGGAGAAGCTGCTGGTCTCCTGGAGCGAGGAGAACGTCAGGAACGGGCTCAAGCCGATCGACATCAAGTACTTCCAGGGCACCGAGTACTACCTGGCGCTCGCCTCCGGCCGGATCGAGGTCTACACCGGCCCCAACCCCAGCCTGGCCTTCCACGCCGTGCAGACCGGCGAGACCGAGGTCGTCGGCACCTACTCGGGCGGCGGCGCGGACGTCCTCGGCAAGATCGCGGCGACCACCCGGAAGGACAACGGGCTGGTCAAGGCGCTGAACGGGGCGATCGACGAACTGATCCGCAACGGCACGTACGGGCAGGTGCTCAAGCGCTGGGGCCTGGACAACGAGGCCGTGCCGAACTCGGAGATCAACCCGCCCGGGCTGCCCAGGCCCAAGCCGTAGGAGGGCCCACCCGGGGACGTTCACCCGTTCGTTCCCGCCCGCCGCTATGGTGACCCCCTCCCGACGGCGAATGCCGGGCGGGCGCGGTCGAGTTGGGGGAGGGCATGGAGAAGGGCGAGGTGCTCGGCGGTCGCTTCCGGCTGGAGCAGAAGCTGGGCAGGGGCGGGTTCGGCGTGGTCTGGCGGGCCACCGACACGACCATCGACCGGGAGGTCGCGGTCAAGGTGCTGCTCGCCGAGCACGCCACCGACCGGGAGGCGGTCAGCCGGTTCGTCCGCGAGGCCCGGACGGCCGGCGGCCTCAACAATCCGCACATCGTGACCGTGTACGACTACGGGTGGACGGAGACCGGCTCCGGGAAGATCCCGTACCTGGTGATGGAGCTGGTCCGCGGCCGGGCGCTGTCCGAGGTGCTCAAGGACGGCCGGCCGGACCACAAGCAGGCGCTGCGCTGGATACGGCACGTGTGCAAGGCACTGGACGCCGCGCACCGCTCGGGGATCGTCCACCGGGACATCAAGCCCGAGAACGTGATGATCGCGCAGGACGGGGAGCGGGCCAAGGTCCTGGACTTCGGCATCGCCCGACTGGTCACCCAGACCGTCCGGCTCACCTCCACCGGCAACGTGGTCGGCACCGTCCCGTACCTGGCGCCCGAGTGCTGGTCCGGCGGCGTGGTGGACGGCCGGGCCGACCTCTACGCGCTCGGCATCATGCTGTACGAGGTCTGCACCGGCGCGCGCCCGTTCCGCGCCGCCTCGGCCGCCGAGTACATGTACCGGCACCTGGAGGAGGTCCCGTCCCGGGTCCGCAGCAAGGACCCCGCGCTGGGCGCGCTGATCGCCGAACTGCTCGCCAAGCGGCCCGAGCAGCGGCCCGCCGGGGCCGCCGAGGTGCTGGAGCGGCTGCGCGTCGTCCGGCCCGGGATGCTGCGCCCGGACGACCCCAGCCCGGAGCAGCTGCGCCGGCGGGCCGACCGGGCCTGGCGGCACGGCGAGGCCGGCGAGTCGGCGGAGGCGGTCGAGATCCTCACCGCGCTCGTGCCCGACTTTGCCCGGATCTGCGGACCGGACGACCCGCGCACCCTGCGCACCTGCCACGACCTGGCCCTCTGGCTGGCCCGGGACGGCAGCCCGGGCGCCGCCGTCGCCCTGCTGGACGAGCTGGCCCAGGTGCCCGGCGCCACCCCGGAGGCCCGGGCGGACGCGCGGCGCGACCTCGCGCACTGGCAGCGGGAGGCCGCCCGGCTCGGCCCGGGCCGGCCGCGGGCGCTGAGCCTGGGGGCGCTGCTCGGCGGCGCGCCGGGCGACTGAGGCGTTCCGCGCGGCCCGGAGTCACCGCCGGCCCGCACTGTCGGCCCGCTCCGTCGACCCGCTCCGCCGACCCGCACTGTCGGCCCGTGGGCCGGACGCCCGCCGGATGTCAACCGTGCGGGCCGCCGAGCCCGGGCCGCGGCCCGGGCGGGAACCGGGAGGATTTCGCCCATCGGGACGGTCTGGTCCGCGACCCGGACGCGTTGGTATACCTCGTTGCCGGACACGGGAGCGGCGTCCGCGCCGCCCCGGTGAGCTGCGACGAAAGGCTGGTGACGGATCGATGAAGCTCCTGCGCGTCGGACCCGCGGGCGCCGAGCGCCCGGTCGTCCTGGGCGAGGACGGCACCGCGTACGACCTCTCGGGGCGGGCCCGCGACCTCGACGGGGCCTTCCTGGCCGGGCTGGACCCGGCCGCGCTGGCCCGGGAGGCGGCCTCCGGCCTCCTGCCGGTGGTGGACCTCGACGGCCTGCGGGTGGGCGCACCGGTGGCCCGGCCGGGCAAGGTGGTCGGCATCGGGCTCAACTACCGCGACCACGCGGCCGAGGCCGGGGCCGCGATCCCGGCCGAGCCGGTGATCTTCCTCAAGCCGAGCTCCACCGTGATCGGCCCGTACGACGAGGTGCTGGTGCCGCGCGGCGGCGAGAAGACCGACTACGAGGCCGAACTGGCCGTCGTGATCGGCCGCACCGCCCGCTACCTGGACTCGCACGCCGAGGCGGCCGGGGTGATCGCCGGCTACACGATCGCCAACGACGTCACCGAGCGGGCCTTCCAGTTCGAGCGCGGCGGCCAGTGGGACAAGGGCAAGTCGGCGGAGACCTTCACCCCGCTCGGGCCCTGGCTGGTCACCGCCGACGAGGTGGCCGACCCGCAGGCGCTGACCCTGCGGCTCTGGGTCAACGGCGAGCAGCGGCAGCACGGCAGCACCGCGGAGATGGTCTTCCCGGTGCTCGAACTGGTCCGCTACGCGAGCCGGTTCATGGTGCTGGAGCCCGGCGACGTGATCATCACCGGCACCCCGGCCGGGGTCACCCTGGGCCGGCCCGGCACGCCGTTCCTCGCCCCGGGCGACGTGGTCGAGATCGAGATCGACGGGCTCGGCCGCCAGCGCCAGGTGCTCGGCAAGGCGTAACGGCCGAGGCCGCCCCGACCCTTGGCACGGGGGTCGGGAGGGCCGCCGCGACCCGGAACCGCGCGCTACGAAGCGCCGCCCAGGACCGCCCGCAGCCGCTCCGCCCGCTGCGGCCGCGGCCCCTCCAGCGCGAGCACCCCCGCCAGCACCTCGGCCGTCTGCGGGTCGTGCAGCGCCGTCGCCGCGGCCATCGCGGTGAACTGGTCCACCAGCCAGTCGCGCAGCTCCGTCACCGGCAGTGCGCGCCCCTCGTCCAGCCAGCTCAGCGACGCGCCCTCGACCACCGCGATCCACGAGCGCACCAGCAGCGTGAGCCGCGGCCCGGCCTCCCGCACGCCCAGGTGCCGCAGCGTGCGCCGCAGCGCCGCCCGCCGGACGTCGTCCACGATCGCCGAGGTGCGGGCCGTCTCCACCACCGAACCGCCGCGCAGCAGCGCCGAGTAGCCCGCGTCGTGCTCGGCCACGAAGGCGAAGTAGCCGTCCAGCACCGACGACAGCTGCTCGGACGGCGTCCCGCGCACCGGCACCGCGAAGCGGCTGGTCAGCTCGTCCGCCGCAGTGCGCAGCGCGGCCTCGTACAACTGCTGCTTGCCGCCCGCGAAGTAGCGGTACACCAGTGGGCGGGAGGCCTCGGCGGCCTCGGCGACGTCGTCGAGGCTCACCTCCTCGGGCGGCCGGGAGGCGAACAGCTCCAGGGCGACCGAGATCAGCTGCTCGCGCCGCTGCTGGACCGGCAGCCGTCGGTAGCCGGTGCGGCGCGGACGCGGCTCGGACGCGGCCGGGACGGGCGCCTGACCTGCCGAGGTGGGGCTGGCTTCCATGGCGGCCAAGCGTAATGGGCGCCGGGCCGATCCGATCCTGTCGCGCCGAACGGATTTTCGCAGGCGAACCCCACTCGCAAAGGGGTTGCAATGCGGCCGCGCCACGAAATGATGTCGGAATGCGTGAAGAACTGATCACCGCCGACGGCGCCACCCCTCGCCGAATCGCCGACGACCACGTCCGCGAACTGGCCGAGCTCGACCCGCTGACCGCGGTGTACCTCGGCCTCAACCTCGATGACGACCGGCTGCCCGACCTCTCCCCGGCCGGCCCCGAGGCCCTGGCCGACCTCGCCCGCCGCACCCTGGCGAAGCTCGACGAGGCCGAGCGGGCCGGCGCGGCCGAGGACGAGGCCGAGCGCCGCTGCGCCCGGCTGCTGCGCGAGCGGCTGTCCGCCGAACTCGCCGTCCACGAGGCCGGGGAGAGCTTCCGCTCGCTGCGCAACCTGGGCTCCCCGGTGCACGACCTGCGGGAGTCCTTCACCCTGATGGGGACCGACACCGAGGCCGAGTGGCAGGTGGTCGGCCGCCGCATGGCGAGGATCCCGGTGGCGTTCGAGCAGTACCGGCGGACGCTGGCCGAGGGCGTCGAGCGCGGCCTGCTGTCCGGCCCGCGCCAGGTGACCACGGTGCTCGGGCAGTTCGCCGAGTGGCTGGGCGAGGACACGCCGGCCGACGAGCGGGTGCCCGGTGCCTGGTTCGGCCAGTTCGTCCAGGGGGCGCCGGAGGCCCTGCGGCCCGAGCTGTCGAAGCACGCGGTGGCCGCCGCCGAGGCGCTGGCCGAGCTGCGCGACTGGCTGCGCGACGTGTACGGTCCGGCCGCGGCCGGCGCTCCGGACACCGCGGGCCGGGAGCGCTACGTCCGCTGGGTGCGCTACTGGACCGGTGCCGACCTGGACCTGGACGAGGCCTACGCCTGGGCGTGGAGCGAGTTCCACGACCTGCTGGCGCAGATGGAGGTCGAGGCCGAGAAGGTCCTGCCGGGCGCGGGCCCGCTGGCGGCGATGCAGTGGCTGGAGACCGACGGCCCGGCCATCGAGGGCGCCGAGACCACCCGGGAGTACCTCCAGGGCCTGATGGACCAGGCCGTCCGGGACCTCCAGGGCACCCACTTCGACCTGGCCGAGCCGGTCACCCGGGTCGAGTCGAGGATCGCCCCGGCCGGCAGCGCCGCCGCGCCGTACTACACCGCGCCCTCGCTGGACTTCAGCCGCCCCGGGCGGACCTGGCTGCCGCTGGTCGGCCGGGACCGCTTCCCGGTCTGGGACCTGGTCTCCACCTGGTACCACGAGGGCGTGCCGGGCCACCACCTCCAGCTCGCGCAGTGGAACTACGTCGCCGACCGGCTCTCCACCTACCAGGTGAGCCTCGGCGGGGTGAGCGCCAACCTGGAGGGCTGGGCGCTGTACGCCGAGCGCCTGATGGACGAGCTCGGCTACCTCACCGACCCGGGCCACCGCCTGGGCTACCTCAACGCGCAGATGATGCGCGCGCTGCGGGTCATCGTCGACATCGGCATGCACGTGGGCCTGGACTTCCCGGCGGACTCCCCGTACAAGCCGGGCGAGCCGGTCGCCCCGGAGGACGCCCGGGAGTTCTTCGGCCTGTACTGCGGCCTGTCCGCCGAGTTCCTGGACAGCGAGCTGGTCCGCTACCTGGGCCTGCCCGGCCAGGCGATCGGCTACAAGCTCGGCGAGCGCGCCTGGCTGCGCGGACGGGCGGCGGCGAAGGCGGCGCACGAGGCGCGCGGCGAGGAGTTCGACCTCAAGGCCTGGCACATGGCGGCGCTCTCGCAGGGCTCGCTGGGCCTGGACGACCTGGTCGAGGAGCTCTCGGCGCTCTGACGGCCGTGCGCCGTCGGGCGCGCGTCGGGCACGGCGCGGCGCCGGCGGTGGCCGCGGGGCCGGGAACCAGGCCCCCGGGACTCGGTCCGGAGTCCCGGGGGCCTGGTTCTTTTGTCCCCCGAGTCCGATTTGGTGAGGTTTTTCCTTGCCATTCGTCCGGAGCGGAGTTTGGCTGGAAGGCGACTGCGTGACCTCTCCGCCCCACTCCGGAAGGCTCGATCAGTGACTGCGCAAACCGTCACCGGTCATGAGGACGCGGACCGCCGCCGCTGGTGGGCGCTGGCCGTCATCGCCACCGCCCAGCTCATGATCGTGCTCGACATCACCATCGTGAACATCGCACTGCCGTCCGCCCAGCGGGACCTGGGCATCTCGGACGCCGACCGGCAGTGGGTGATCACCGCCTACACGCTCGCCTTCGGCGGTCTGCTGCTGCTCGGCGGCCGGCTGGGCGACCTCTTCGGCCGCAAGCGCGTCTTCACCGTCGGCCTGCTGGGCTTCGCCCTCGCCTCCGCCCTCGGCGGCGCGGCGGTCGGGCCGGCCATGCTCTTCGGCGCCCGTGCCCTCCAGGGGGCGTTCGGCGCCCTGCTCGCGCCCTCCGCGCTGGGGCTGCTCTCCACCACCTTCTCCGATCCGCGGGAACGCAGTACGGCCTTCGGCATCTTCGGTGCGATCGCCGGCGGCGGCTCCGCGATCGGCTTCATCGCCGGCGGGCTGCTGACCGAGTACCTGAACTGGCGCTGGTGCCTGTTCGTCAACGTGCCGATCGCCGTCGTCACCGCCTTCGCGGCGTTCAACGTGCTGAAGCGCGACCACGTCGGGAAGGGCCGCCGGATGCCGCTGGACCTGCCCGGGGCACTGCTCGGCTGCGGCGGCCTGCTGGCGATCGTCTACGGCACCTCCGAGGCCGTGAGCCGGGGCTGGGGCGACGGCCTGGTGATCGGCTCGCTGGTCCTGGGCGTGGCGCTGCTCGCGGCCTTCGTGCTGGTCGAACGGCGCACCGCGCACCCGCTGCTGCCGCTGCACATCGTCGCCGACCGCAACCGCGGTGGCGGCGCGCTCTCGGTGGGCCTGGCGATGGTCGGCATGTTCGGCCTGTTCCTGTTCCTGACCTACTACCTGCAGGCCATCAAGCACTTCTCGCCGATCATGTCCGGCCTGTCCTTCCTGCCCATGACGGCCGCCATCGTGCTGAGTTCGACGGGCGTCGCGGCCCGGTTGATGACCAGGGTGCCGTCCCGGAACCTGATCGGCCCGGGGCTGCTGCTCGCCGCGGCCGGGATGGCCTGGCTGACCCAGATGCGGGTGGACAGCGCGTGGGCCGGCATGGTGCTGCCCGCCGAGCTGCTGCTCGGCTTCGGCATGGGCCTGGTGTTCATGCCGGCGATGAGCCTGGCCACCCTCGGGGTCGCCCCGAACGAGACCGGCGCGGCCTCGGCCACCATCAACTCGGCCCAGCAGGTGGGCGGCTCGGTCGGCACGGCGCTGCTGAACACGATCGCGGCGAGTGCCACCGCGAGCTTCCTGGCCACCCGGATCGCCTCCGACCCGGCGGTGCGGGCCGAGGGCGCGGTGCACGGCTACGTGGTCGCGACCTGGGTGGCGATGGGCGTCCTGCTGGCGGCCGCGCTGGTCGCGGTGCTGATGATCAACCACCGGCCGGCGCCCGGTGAGGCCACCGCCGTCGAGGGCGGCGCCTCCGGGGCGGAGGCGCCGGCTGCGGCCGTACCGGCCGGGGACGGTCGTCCGACGGGCCTGCGGGCGGCGGCCGCGGCCGATGTCAGGGCCAACGTCCGCCCCGCGGGCGAGGGGCGGACGGAGGCCGGGGCGGAGACCGGAGCGGAGCGGCCGTCGATCGATTGAAATTTGCAGCAAGGTCTTGCAGTCAACCTCCGGCGCCTGCTTGACTCCTGGCCACCGTCCAGGGATCAAGGAGGCGCCGCCGTGCTGTCCGAGAACGTGCCGCCCGAGAACGTGCCGCCCGGAGCCGCGCAGCCCGAGTTCGACCTGCTCGTCGTCGGCGGCGCCGGCGTGGACACCATCGTCCGGGTCGAGCGGCTGGAGATCCCGCCCGGCGACTCGCAGCTCGTCGAACCGGTGCGGGACTACGTCGGCCACACCGGCAACGGCGTCGCCCTCGGCGCCCACCACCTCGGCCTGCGCACCGCGTTCATCGACTTCCTCGGCGACGACGCCCAGGGCGACCTGATCCGCGCCCACTACGCGCGCCACGGCCTGCACTTCGCGCACCTGGTGAGCCCGCACGGCACCCCGCGCGGGGTCAACCTGGTGGACGCGGCCGGCCGCCGGTTCTCCTTCTTCGACGCCCGCCACCCCGCCGACCTGCGGCTGCCGCGCGACCTCTACCTGCCGTACGCCGAGCGCAGCCGGCACGTCCACCTGTCCATCACCGGCGTCAACCGGGACATGTACGGCGACCTCCACCGCCTCGGCCGCACCACCTCCACCGACCTGCACGACTGGGACGGCGTCGACCCGTACCGCCGCGCGTACGCGCTCGGCTCCGACCTGGTCTTCCTCTCCGCGGCCGGCTGCCCCGGCCGGCACGAGGAGGTGATGCGCGCGATCCTCGCCGAGGGGCGCGCGCGGGTGGTCGTCGCCACCGCCGGTGCCGGGGGCTGCCACCTGCTCACCCGGGACGACCCCGCGCCCCGCCACCTGCCGGCCGTCGACCCGGGCCGCCCGGTGGTGGACAGCAACGGCGCCGGGGACGCCTTCGTGTCGGGCTTCCTGTACGCCTGGTTCCAGGGCCGTTCGCCGCTGGA
Organism: Kitasatospora sp. NPDC057738; assembly: GCF_042798815.1. Taxonomy (NCBI): domain Bacteria; kingdom Bacillati; phylum Actinomycetota; class Actinomycetes; order Kitasatosporales; family Streptomycetaceae; genus Kitasatospora; species Kitasatospora sp. NPDC057738. Next base: position 17,912 of record NZ_JBHVJT010000007.1, read on the forward strand.
CTGCGCCCGGGCCGGTACGGTGGCCGGGGCCTTCGCCTGCACCGCCGCCGGGACGCACACCGCCTTCGTCGGAGCCGCCGAACTGGATGCGGTGCTCGCCGGCCCGTGACGCCGGGGGGTGCGGCCGGGTGGCGGGTTTCTCATCGAGCTCCAAGGAGCCGGTCACGCCCCTACCAGGCTGAGGCGGCATAGTCGTTGACCGAACGCCGCCCCCGATCGCCCCGGCAGGAGAAACAGGCATGGGCAAGCACAGCCGCCAGAGGTCGCGCCGCCGCAGACTCCTGGCCCCGTCCCTGTTCACCGTGCTGTCCGCGGTGGCGGTCGCCGCCCTGCTGAGCGGGACGCACGGGCTGGACCTGTCGGACGCGACGGCCGCCGGGAAGGCGGCCCGCAGCACCCGTGCCGCCACCGTGCCCGCCCCGGCCACCGATCCGGCGGCGGCCACCCAGGTCGCGGCCCCCGCGTCCTCCACGCCCGCGCCCGCGACCCCGACCGCCGCCCCGCCGCCGGTCGACCCCTCCACCGCGGCCGCCACCTCCGCCGCTCCCGCCGCCTCCGACGTCGCCCTCGGCACCACCGGCCCGGCCCCGGCCGGCGACCGTGAAGCCGGGACCGTCGGCGCGCTGTTCGGCGGCGCGTTGGCGGCCGGCAACCACTTCTGCACCGCCAGCGTGCTGCACAGCGCCACCGCCAACCTGCTGCTGACCGCCGCGCACTGCCTCAGCAGCACCGACGGCGTCACCTTCGCCCCCGGCTACCGCGACGGCTCCGCCCCGTACGGCACCTGGCAGGTGACCGCGATCCACACCACCGCCGGCTGGGCCCAGAAGGGCGACGCGGACGAGGACTTCGCGATCCTGGAGACGGCCCCCAGCAACGGCCGCAACGTCGAGGACGTGGTCGGCGGCAACCGGCTGGGCGCCGACGAGCCGTTCGACGCCACCGTCCGGCTCTACGGCTACCCCGCCGACTCCGAGACGCCCCTGCTGTGCACCAACGCCACCGGGCAGCAGAGCGCCTACCAGCGGGTGGTGCACTGCCCGGCCTATCCGTCCGGCACCAGCGGCGGCCCCTGGATCAACACCGCCACCGGTGACGTGATCGGCGCGATCGGCGGCTACCAGCAGGGCGGCGACACCGACGACGTCTCCTACAGCGCCTACTTCGACCACACCATCGCGGACCTGTACGCCCGGGCGGAGGCGGCCGCCTCCTGAGCCCGTCGGGCCCGGTTCCGCGCCGGGCCCGGTCCGGCCCGGCCCGGCCCGGCCTGGAACACGACAAAGGCCCAGATCGTGGATCAACTCCACTGATCTGGGCCCTGGTTACACTCTCGCAATCACTGCGTGAGTGCCCCCGGTAGGATTCGAACCTACGCACCCGCCTCCGGAGGGCGGTGCTCTATCCCCTGAGCTACGGGGGCCTGTTGGCCTGTCGGTCGCTCGCGCTTCCGACGTGGAGAACACTACCAGGCTTCGGACGCGGCCCGTGCACGGGTTTCCCCGAAGATCGTCGCGGCGGCCCCGGCGGGCGGGGGAGCGGAAGTGCCCAAAGGCCGGACGGGGCGGCGGGGCCGCCGATACCCTCGGTGAGGTGTCGGGAGTGTCCGGGCGGGTCCTCGTGGTGGACGACAGCGAGGTGATCCGCCAGCTGATCAGGGTCAACCTGGAGCTCGAAGGCTTCGAGGTGGTGACCGCCGCCGACGGCGCCGAGTGCCTGGAGGTCATCCGCCGGGTGCAGCCGGACGTGGTGACGCTGGACGTGGTGATGCCGCGGCTGGACGGCCTGCGGACGGCGGCCCGGCTGCGCGCCACCCCGGACACCAGCCGGCTGCCGATCGCGATCGTGAGCGCCTGCACCCCGGCGGACCTCGACCTGGGGGAGACGGTCGGGGTGGACGGCTACCTCGGCAAGCCCTTCGATCCGGCCGACCTGGTGGCCCTGGTGCGACGCCTGATGCGGCTCACCGGGCACCCCGGCGGGCCGCTCGGCGAGCAGGGCGGCGCAGAGGACGGCGAGCAGGCCGGCGACAGGGCCGGTGAAGCCGCCGCCGCAGTTCGCCCTGAGCGAACAGAGCGCACCGAGCGCGGCTGAGACCCCGTAACGACGGCACTCCGGCGTCTCAACCGGTAAACCGAGTGGCGGGCGGGCACCCCGTCTCGCCTACGCTTGGCGTCGTGACCCCCGCAGACCTTTCCCAGGCAATCCAGGCCGCAGTGAGCTCCGCCGTCGAGGCGGGCGAGCTGGCCGTCGCCGTGCCCGAGCACGTGACGGTCGACCGGCCCAAGAACCGGGACCACGGCGACTACGCGACGAACGTGGCCCTCCAGCTCGCCAAGGCGGCCGGCAAGCCGCCGCGAGCCATTGCCGAGCTGCTGGTCGAGCGACTGCGAGGGATCACCGGCGTCGCCAAGGTCGACATCGCCGGTCCGGGCTTCCTGAACATCACCCTGGACACCGCCACCGCCGGTGCGCTGGCGCGCACCATCGTCGAGGCGGGCGAGGCCTACGGCCGCAACGACGCCCTCGGCGGCCTGAAGATCAACCTGGAGTTCGTCTCCGCCAACCCGACCGGCCCGATCCACATCGGCGGCGTCCGCTGGGCCGCCGTCGGCGACTCGCTGGCGCGCGTGCTGCGGGCCTCCGGCGCCGACGTCACCACCGAGTACTACCTCAACGACGCCGGTGTGCAGATCACCAAGTTCGCCGCCTCGCTGCAGGCCGCCGCGAACGGCCGCGAGGTGCCCGAGGGCGGGTACGTCGGCGAGTACATCGTCGACATCGCCAAGGCGCTCACCGACGCGGTCCCGGGCGTGCTCGACCTGCCCGAGGACGAGCAGCTGCAGGTCTTCCGCACCGAGGGCCTCAAGCTCATGGTGTCCGAGATCCAGCGCTCGATGGACGAGTTCGGCACCCACTTCGACGTGTGGTTCTCGGAGAAGACGCTGCACGACTCCGGCGCGGTCGAGAAGGCCATCGACCGGCTGCGCGAGCAGGGCCACGTCTTCGAGCAGGACGGCGCGGTCTTCCTGCGCACCACCGACTTCGGTGACGACAAGGACCGCGTCCTGATCAAGGCCGACGGCGACAAGACCTACTTCGCCGCCGACGCCGCGTACTACCTGTCCAAGCGGGACCGCGGCGCCGAGGTCGCGCTCTACATGCTGGGCGCCGACCACCACGGGTACGTCAACCGCCTCAAGGCCATCTCGGCCTGCGCGGGCGACGACATGAACCGCAACATCGAGGTGAAGATCGGCCAGTTCGTGAAGATGCTTCGCGACGGCGAAGAGGTCCGCATGTCCAAGCGGGCCGGCAACATCATCACGATCGACGACGTGGTCGAGTGGATCGGCGTGGACGCCGCCCGCTACACCCTGGCGCGCTCCTCCACGGACTCGACGATCACGCTGGACATCAACCTGCTGACCAGCCAGACCAACGAGAACCCGGTCTTCTACGTCCAGTACGCGCACACCCGGATGTGCGGCGTGGCGCGCAAGGCCGCCGAGCTGGGCGTGGACAAGGGCACGGTCGAGCAGTTCAAGCCCGAGCTGCTCGCCACCGAGTGGGAGTCCGACGTGCTCGGCCACCTCGCGGAGTTCCCGCGGGTGCTGGCCACGGCCGGCGAGCTGCGCGAGCCGCACCGGGTCGCCGTGTACCTGGAGAAGCTCGCGGGCAAATACCACCGCCTGTACGAGAACTGCATGTTCCTGCCCAAGGGCGACGAGGAGCTCAACGACACGCACCGCGCCCGCCTCTGGCTGGTCGAGGCGACGCGCACCGTGCTCGCCAACGGCCTCACGCTCCTGGGCGTGACGGCGCCCGAGCGGATGTAGGCACCACCCCCAAGCGCACAGCGGGGGCGGCTGACGGTCAACGGGGACCGTCGCCGCCCCTCGCCATAGGTCTCGAAGGATCTACGAAGATGAGCCGCTCCGCACACCCGGCAGGCCCCCGCCACGGCGACGTCCTGCCCGAGGGCCACTACCAGGCCCCGCCCGCCGACCTGAACGCGCTCGACCCCAAGGTCTGGTCGCGCACCGTCGCCCGCGACGCCGAGGGCGTGGCCACCGTCGGCGGCGTCGACGTCAAGCGGCTGGCGGCCGAGTTCGGCACCCCCGCCTACGTGCTGGACGAGGAGGACTTCCGCTCCCGGGCGCGCGCCTGGCGGGACGCCTTCGGCACCGAGGCGGACGTCTACTACGCCGGCAAGGCGTTCCTCTCCAAGGCCGTCGTGCGCTGGCTGCACGAGGAGGGCCTCAACCTCGACGTGTGCAGCGCGGGCGAGCTGGCGGTCGCGCTGGCCGCCGGGATGCCGCCGCGGCGGATCGCGCTGCACGGCAACAACAAGTCGGCGGACGAGCTCGAACACGCGGTGAGGACCGGCGTCGGGCACATCGTGGTCGACTCCTACGACGAGATCGAGCGCCTGGCCGCGATCGCCGCCCGCCGGGGCGTGCGCCAGCAGGTGCTGATCCGGATCACCGTCGGCGTCGAGGCGCACACCCACGAGTTCATCGCCACCGCGCACGAGGACCAGAAGTTCGGCCTGTCCCTCACCGGGGGCGCGGCCGCCGAGGCGGTGCGCCGGGTGCTCGGCCACGACAGCCTGGAACTGCGCGGCATCCACTCGCACATCGGCTCGCAGATCTTCGACATGGCCGGCTTCGAGGTGGCCGCCCGCCGGGTGGTCGGCCTGCTGGCCGGGATCCGCGACGAGCACGGCGTCGAGCTGCCCGAGATCGACCTCGGCGGCGGCCTCGGCATCGCGTACACCAGCGAGGACGACCCGCGCGAGCCGGCCGAGATCGCGGCCGCGCTGGCCGACATCGTCCGCCGCGAGTGCGCCGCCGCGAACCTGGACACCCCCCGGCTGAGCGTGGAGCCGGGCCGGGCGATCGTGGGCCCGACGGCGTTCACGCTGTACGAGGTCGGCACCGTCAAGCCGCTGGAGGGCCTGCGCACCTACGTCAGCGTGGACGGCGGGATGTCCGACAACATCCGCACCGCGCTGTACGACGCCGAGTACTCGGTGGCCCTGGTGTCGCGCACCAGCGACGCCGAGCCGATGCTGGTGCGGGTGGTCGGCAAGCACTGCGAGTCCGGCGACATCGTCGTCCGGGACGCCTTCCTGCCGGCCGACCTGGCCGCCGGCGACCTGATCGCGGTGCCCGCCACCGGCGCCTACTGCCGTTCGATGGCGAGCAATTACAACCACGCCCTCAAGCCCCCCGTGCTCGCCGTCAAGGACGGTGCGGCGCGGGTGATCGTCCGGCGCGAGACGGAGGAGGATCTCCTGCGTCTGGATATCGGATGACGAAATCCTTGTCTCAGATCATGGAACGACCGTAGATCCGTACGGAAAGTCCCGGAGACTGGTACGGACCGAAGTTCCCGGCGGTCCAGGAAAACCCGCCGGAAATTACCGAAGCTGATGAATGCAGAGCGGAGTCGGATGATGCGTACGCGCCCGCTGAAGGTGGCGTTGCTGGGTTGTGGTGTGGTGGGCTCCGAGGTGGCGCGCATCATGACGACGACGGCCGACGACCTCGCCGCTCGCATCGGTGCTCCGGTCGAGCTGGCCGGGATCGCGGTCCGCCGCGCCGGGCGGACCCGCCCGGGCGTCCCCGAGCACCTGATCACCACCGACGCCGAGGCCCTGGTCAACCGGGGCGACATCGACGTGGTGGTCGAGGTGGTGGGCGGCATCGAGCCGTCCAAATCGCTGATCCTGTCCGCCTTCGGGCAGGGCGCCTCGGTGGTCAGCGCCAACAAGGCGCTGCTCGCCAAGGACGGCACCGAGCTGCACGCCGCGGCCGCCGGGGCCGGGGTGGACCTGTACTACGAGGCCGCGGTGGCGGGCGCGATCCCGCTGCTGCGTCCGCTGCGCGAGTCCCTCGCGGGCGACAAGGTCAACCGGGTGCTGGGCATCGTCAACGGCACCACCAACTTCATCCTCGACAAGATGGACACCACCGGCGCCGGTTACTCGGAGGCACTGGAGGAGGCCACCGCGCTGGGCTACGCCGAGGCCGACCCGACGGCCGACGTCGAGGGCTTCGACGCCGCCGCCAAGGCCGCGATCCTGGCCGGCATCGCCTTCCACACCAAGGTCACCGCGGCGGACGTCTACCGCGAGGGCATCACCGAGGTGACCGCGGCCGACATCGCCTCCGCCAAGGAGATGGGCTGCGTGGTCAAGCTGCTCGCGATCTGCGAGCGGGCCGCGGACGGCGAGTCCGTCACCGCGCGCGTCCACCCGGCGATGATCCCGCTGTCGCACCCGCTGGCCTCCGTCCGCGAGGCGTACAACGCGGTGTTCGTCGAGGCCGAGGCGGCCGGCCGGCTGATGTTCTACGGCCCGGGCGCGGGCGGTTCGCCGACCGCGTCCGCGGTGCTCGGCGACCTGGTCGCGGTCTGCCGCAACAAGCTGGCCGGCGCCACCGGTCCCGGTGACTCGGTGTACACCCGGCTGCCGGCCAAGCCGATGGACGAGGTCGTCACCCGCTACCACGTCAGCCTGGACGTGGACGACCGCGCGGGCGTGCTCGCGCAGGTCGCGTCCGTCTTCGCCGAGCACGGCGTCTCCATCGACACCGTGCGCCAGCAGGGCCGCGACGGCGACGCCTCGCTCGTCGTGGTCACCCACCGTGCCACCGACGCCGCGCTGTCGGCGACGGTCGACAAGCTCCGCGCGCTGGACAGCGTGCGGGACGTGGCCAGCATCATGAGGGTCGAAGGGGAATAAGGAACCAGCCATGAACGCCGTTGCCGAGAACGTCGTCCGAGGCGCGCACACCCACCAGTGGCGCGGCCTGATCGAGGAGTACCGGGACCGCCTGCCGGTCACCGCGGCCACCCCGGTGGTCACCCTGCTGGAGGGCGGCACGCCCCTGGTCCCCGCCCAGGTGCTCTCCGAGCGCACGGGCTGCGAGGTCTACCTCAAGGTCGAGGGCGCCAACCCGACCGGTTCCTTCAAGGACCGCGGGATGACGATGGCCATCTCCAAGGCCAAGGAGGAGGGCGCGCAGGCGGTCATCTGCGCGTCCACCGGCAACACCTCGGCCTCCGCCGCCGCGTACGCGGTGCGGGCCGGGATGGTCTCCGCGGTGCTCGTCCCGCAGGGCAAGATCGCCCTCGGGAAGATGGGCCAGGCGCTGGTGCACGGCGCCAGGATCCTGCAGGTCGACGGGAACTTCGACGACTGCCTCACCCTCGCGCGCGAACTGTCCGAGAAGTACCCGGTGGCGCTGGTCAACTCGGTCAACCCGGTGCGGATCGAGGGCCAGAAGACCGCGGCCTTCGAGATCGTCGACATGCTCGGCGACGCCCCGGACATCCACGTCCTGCCGGTCGGCAACGCGGGCAACATCACCGCGTACTGGAAGGGCTACCGCGAGTACGCCGCGGACGGCCTCGCCACCCGCACCCCGCGGATGTGGGGCTTCCAGGCCTCCGGCTCGGCCCCGATCGTGGACGGCGCGCCGGTGCTCAAGCCGCAGACCATCGCCACCGCGATCCGGATCGGCAACCCGGCCTCCTGGGACTTCGCGCTCGCCGCGCGGGACGAGTCCGGCGGCCTCATCGACAAGGTGACGGACCGTCAGATCCTGTCCGCCTACCGGCTGTTGGCCTCGCAGGAGGGCGTCTTCGTGGAGCCGGCCTCGGCCGCCTCGGTGGCCGGTCTGCTGGCCAAGGCGGAGGCCGGCCTGGTCGACCCGGGCCAGCGGATCGTCTGCACCGTGACCGGCAACGGCCTGAAGGACCCGGACTGGGCGGTGGCCGGCGCGCCGCAGCCGCAGATCGTCCCGATCGACCCGGAGGCGGCCGCCCGCAGCCTCGGACTGCTCGACCGGTAACGGGCGCCGGCACGTCGACGGGCCGACCCTTTCGGGGGTCGGCCCGTCGGAGTTCCCGACTGACACTTTTGTGTCAATTGGGCTGCGCATTGCGATCCGTTTCCACCCCTCCCTTTGACGGAGGGGGGTGTGCATTCCGGCCAGAACCGGCAACACACCAGATCGAAGGCCCACGGGGTGTACCGCTGGGGAACCTCTCTTCGATACTCTGGCCTCGGCCGTGTGGCACATGCCCCGGGCCCGGCGGGTCCGGGCCGCGCCGACCGTCGCGACCGCCCGCCCCCCGAGGGGCCGCGGTCCGTTCCCCGCCCTCGCACCGACGACGCGCTCCGCGCCGCCCGATTTCCCCAGGAGAGTCCACCGCATGGCCGGTCCTGCGTTCCGTGCCGCCGCCGTCCGGGTCAGGGTTCCCGCGACCAGCGCCAACCTCGGCCCGGGCTTCGACGCCTTCGGGCTCGCGCTGGGTCTGTACGACGACGTCGTCGTCCGGGTCGCCGACTCCGGCCTCTCCGTCGACATCGCCGGTGAGGGCTCCGACACGTTGCCGCGCGACGAGCGCCACCTGCTGGTCCGCTCGATGCGCGCCGCCTTCGACCGGCTCGGCGGCCAGCCGCGGGGCCTCGAAGTGGTCTGCGCCAACCGGATACCGCACGGCCGCGGCCTCGGCTCCTCCTCGGCCGCCATCTGCGCCGGCATCGTGGCCGCCCGCGCGGTGACCATCGGCGGCCCGTCCGCGCTGGACGACGACGCGCTGCTGGCCCTCGCCTCCGAGCTGGAGGGCCACCCGGACAACGTCGCGGCCTGCCTGCGCGGCAACTTCACCATCGCCTGGACCGACGAGGAGTCGGCCAAGGCGGTCGCGCTGGAGCCGTCCGAGCACGTCGTCCCGGTGGTGTTCGTGCCGGCCGGCGAAGTGCTCACCGAGACCGCGCGCGGACTGCTGCCGAGGACCGTCCCGCTGGCCGACGCGGCCGTCAACGCCGGCCGCTCCGCACTGCTGGTGGAGGCGCTGACCAGGCGCCCCGAGCTGCTCCTCGCCGCCACCGAGGACCGGCTGCACCAGGACTACCGCGCCTCCGCGATGCCGGACAGCGCCGCCCTGGTCGGCGCGCTGCGCGCCGAGGGCGTCCCCGCGGTCATCTCCGGGGCCGGCCCGACCGTCCTGGCGCTGACCGACGAGGCGGGCGCCGACAAGGTGCTCTCCTTCGCCGGGCACCACGGCCACGGCGGCGACCCGGCGTTCGCCGCGCACCGGCTGGACGTCGACCGCACCGGGGCCGTCGTGCTCCCGCTGGACGTCTGAGCAGCCCGAACGGGCCGCTCGGGACCCGGCGCCGGCACCCTGCCGAGCCGGGTCCGGCGGACACGATTGGCAAGCGCAAGGCTGGGGAATGTCTGAGGGGGTCGGTAGTGTTAACCTCATTGCTGCACCAGGTGCCCTCCGGGGCTAGGTGCGCCGCGTCCCGATCCCAGCACTCCACGGCAGTGGAGTCCCGGCGATGCACGGGGCGACGATTCTCCGGGAGCCCACCGCAGCGCGTACGCAGCCTGCCTGCGCGACACGCGGCCGCATCCCGAAGCCGTGACGGCACCTGACTCCCACCCGCGGCCTCCCACCTTGAGGCCAGGACGGGCGGAGCGCGGGCCACCGTCACGCGACGGGGGCCCGGGATTCGCAGGGAGCGTGGGGGTTACGCCCTCAGGGGAGGTCGACACACGACCGGCCCACGCGCCACTCAGCACCACCGTGCTTCAAGCACCGCACCTCGTACGTAGCTCTCCCTCGACGGGCTCCCGCCATTCGAGGGATCACCGCCTCGGACCGACGCAGTCGAGCGTTGGTCAGGACAGCACAACCGGTCGCCGAGCCAGACAGGCCGACGTCCGCTCCAGGGAAGGACCCTTAGTGAGCGACTCCACCGATCTGATGGGCGCGCGCCCGGACGCCGAGGCGTCGGACGCAGCCGCCGCCCCCGCTGCCCCGGCCCGGCGCCGCCGCAGCGCCGCCGCGGGCCTGGACGGCATGGTCCTGGCCGAGCTGCAGAAGCTCGCCGCGGACCTTGGCATCACCGGTACCGGACGCATGCGCAAGAGCCAGCTGATCGAGACCATCAAGGAGAAGAGCGGCGGGGACCCGCTGCTCGCCGCCGGTGGCACCGCCCCGGCCGCCAAGCGCACCGCCGCCAAGGCGGACGCCGAGGCCCCGGCCGAGAAGCCGGCCCGCCGCACCAAGGCCGCCGCCAAGACGGCCGAGGCTCCGGCCGCCGCCGAGCCGCAGGCCCAGATCGAGATCCCGGTCCAGGCCGCCGCCGAGACCGCCGCGCCCGCCCGTACCGAGCGCACTCGCCGCCGGGCCACCTCGGCCGCCGGCGCGCCCACCGCCCCGGTCGCGGAGGCCCCGGCCGAGGCCGCCACCGTCGCGGTCGCCGAGCCGAAGCAGGCCGAGGCCCGCCCGGCCGAGACCCGCGGCTTCGAGGGCCGTGAGGACGGCCGCGAGAGCCGTCGCGACCGCCGTGAGCGGCGCGAGCGCCGCGAGGGCGGCGACCGCCCCGAGCGCGCGGAGCGCACCGAGCGCCAGGAGGCCGGCGAGGCCCAGGACGCCGACGGCCGCGAGTCGCGCCGCGACCGCCGCAACCGCCGCGAGCGCACCGACCGCACCGACCGCCAGTCCCAGCAGGGCGGCGGCCAGCAGCAGGGCGGCCAGGCCGAGCAGCAGGGCCGCCAGACCCAGCAGGTCCAGCAGCCGCAGGTCCAGCAGGGCGGCTACGACGACGACGAGTTCGGCGACGGCCGCCGTGGCCGGCGCGGGCGCTACCGCGACCGCCGTGGCCGTCGCGGCCGCGAGGGCTTCGAGGCCGGCCCCGCCGAGCCGCAGATCGGCGAGGACGACGTCCTGATCCCGGTCGCGGGCATCCTCGACATCCTCGACAACTACGCGTTCGTGCGCACCTCCGGCTACCTGCCGGGCCAGAACGACGTCTACGTCTCGCTCGCCCAGGTCCGCAAGAACGGCCTGCGCAAGGGTGACGCCATCACCGGCGCGGTGCGCCAGCCCAAGGACGGCGAGCGCCGCGAGAAGTTCAACGCCATGGTGCGGCTGGACTCCGTCAACGGCATGGACCCGGAGAGCGGCCGCGGCCGCCCCGAGTTCAACAAGCTCACCCCGCTCTACCCGCAGGAGCGGCTGCGCCTGGAGACCGACCCGGGCGTGCTGACCACCCGGATCATCGACCTGGTGTCGCCGATCGGCAAGGGCCAGCGCGGTCTGATCGTCGCGCCGCCGAAGACCGGCAAGACCATGGTGCTCCAGGCGGTCGCCAACGCGATCACCCACAACAACCCCGAGTGCCACCTGATGGTCGTCCTGGTCGACGAGCGTCCGGAAGAGGTCACCGACATGCAGCGGTCGGTGAAGGGCGAGGTCATCTCCTCGACCTTCGACCGCCCGGCCGAGGACCACACCACCGTCGCCGAGCTGGCCATCGAGCGCGCCAAGCGCCTGGTCGAGCTGGGCCACGACGTGGTCATCCTGCTGGACTCGATCACCCGTCTCGGCCGCGCCTACAACCTGGCCGCGCCGGCCTCCGGCCGCATCCTGTCCGGTGGTGTCGACTCGACCGCGCTGTACCCGCCGAAGAAGTTCTTCGGTGCCGCGCGCAACATCGAGAACGGCGGCTCGCTGACCATCCTGGCCACCGCGCTGGTCGAGACCGGCTCGCGCATGGACGAGGTGATCTTCGAGGAGTTCAAGGGCACCGGCAACATGGAGCTCAAGCTCGACCGGAAGCTCTCGGACAAGCGCATCTTCCCGGCCGTCGACGTGGACGCCTCCAGCACCCGCAAGGAGGAGATCCTGCTCGGCAGCGAGGAGTTGGCCATCGTCTGGAAGCTGCGCCGGGTGCTGCACGCGCTCGACTCGCAGCAGGCGATCGAGCTGCTCCTGGACAAGATGAAGCAGACCAAGAGCAACGCCGAGTTCCTGATGCAGATCGCCAAGACCACCCCCGGCTCCAACGACTGACCGTAGCCGGACGGTTGTCCGAGCACGGAACCCCGGATCGCGCGAGCGGTCCGGGGTTCCGTGCGTCCGGCCCGGTTTGTTCCAGAGTCGGGACAACTTGAGGGCGTTTGGATCATGTTGTCCGATTTACTCTGGACCGTATGGCCGAACACAAGAGGGTTCCAGGGCGCCGCCGCAGAGTCCTGCGGACGGCCGCCTGCGCGTTCGTCGCGCTCGTCGTCCTCGGCGCCGGCGCGGCCCTCTTCGCCTGGTTCAGGCTCAACGGCAACATCAAGAGCGTCGACATCGACGCCCGGCTCGGCGACGCCCGGCCGCCGGCCGCCACCGACGGCTCCTTCAACATCCTGGTGCTCGGCTCCGACTCGCGCGGCGGGGACAACGGCTCGATCGCGGGCGGGGACACCGGCGACACCGCCCGCTCGGACACCGCGATGGTGGTGCACATCAACCAGGACCACTCCCGCGCCCAGGTCGTCTCGATCCCGCGCGACACCCTGGTCACCCGCCCCGACTGCGCCGACCCGAGCGGCCGGACCGTGCCCGGCGCCAAGCGCGCGATGTACAACAGCGCCTTCGAGAGCGGCGGAGCGGTCTGCGCCGTCAAGACCACCGAGCAGCTCACCGGGCTGCGGATGGACCACTACCTGCAGATCGACTTCGCCGGCTTCGCCAGGGTCGTGGACGCGATGGGCGGGGCCACCGTGACCACCGCGGTGGCCATCCACGACAAGGACAGCGGGCTCGACCTGCCGCCCGGCGAGCACCACCTGGACGGCCGGCAGGCACTGGCCTTCGTGCGCACCCGGCACGGCGTCGGCGACGGCAGCGACCTCGGCCGGATCGAGCTCCAGAAGCAGATGGTGAAGTCGCTGCTGCAGCAGGTCGGGGGGAACGGGATGCTCACCAACCCGGTCAAGCTGTGGTCGATCGGCGACACCGTGACCAGGAGCATCACCACCGACTCCGCGCTCGGCTCGGTGAACTCGCTGGTCGGGCTCGCCCAGGAGCTCAAGGGGATAGGCCCGGACCAGCTGAGCATGGTCACCCTGCCGGTGGAGACGGCCCCCGGCGACCCGAACCGGGTGGTCGAGCAGCAGCCGCAGGCCGGGCAGGTCTGGGGGGCGCTCAAGGCCGACCAGGCGTTCCCGTCGGCGGTCGTCTCCGCGCAGCCGGAGAACCCCGCCCAGGCGGCTCCCACGGCCACCCCCTCGGCGGCCCCCTCGGCGGCCGCGCGGGGCACCGGGAAGGCCACCCCGAAGGCCACCCCGAAGGCCGGAACGGCACACTGAGGGGCGCCCGGAATATCCCGGAACGCGACCCGGTTTGGGAAGATGCGGCCGGTCCTGGCAGACTGGTCCGTCGGTCCCGGTTCACGTGCGGCGCTCCAGCCGCCGACCCGGTGCCCTCCCGAAACCTAGGAGAACCCCTTGAAGCCCAACGTTCACCCCGAGTACGTGGTCACCCGTGTGACCTGCACCTGCGGTGCCGAGTTCACCACCCGCTCGACCGAGACCAGTGGCGAGATCCGCGCCGAGGTCTGCTCGCAGTGCCACCCGTTCTACACCGGCAAGCAGAAGATCCTCGACACCGGTGGCCGCGTGGCCCGCTTCGAGGCCCGCTTCGGCAAGCAGCACAGCGCGAAGGCCTAGCGCTCCCTCGGCGCCGGTTCCCGGTGCCCCCGTACTCGTTGTCGGGGGCGCTGGGGGCCGGCGCCGTTCGCGTCCCCCCGCGAGTTCCCCACCCCCCACACGTTTCCGAGTCCCCGGGAAGAAGGCCACCCCATGTTCGAGGCAGTCGAAGAGCTCCTCGTCGAGCACGCCGACCTCGAAACGAGGCTGGCCGACCCGTCCGTCCACGCCGACCAGAACAACGCCCGCAAGCTGGCCAAGCGGTACGCCGAGCTGACCCCGATCACCCGGGTCTACCGGCAGTGGCGGCAGGCCGGCGAGGACATCGAGGCCGCGCGTGAACTCGCCGCCGAGGACCCGGAGTTCCTCGCCGAGGTGAAGGACTCCGAGGCACGCCGGGACGAGCTCACCGAGGAGCTGCGGCTGCTGCTGGTGCCGCGCGACCCGAGCGACGACAAGGACGTCATCCTGGAGATCAAGGCGGGCGAGGGCGGCGAGGAGTCCGCGCTGTTCGCCGGCGACCTGCTCCGGATGTACCTGCGCTTCGCGGAGCGGGTCGGCTGGAAGACCGAGCTCATCGACTCCAACGAGTCCGACCTCGGCGGCTACAAGGACGTCTCGGTGGCCGTGAAGACCAAGGGCAGCACCGAGCCCGGCCAGGGCGTCTGGGCCCGGCTGAAGTACGAGGGCGGCGTGCACCGCGTGCAGCGCGTCCCCGCCACCGAGTCGCAGGGCCGCATCCACACCTCCGCGGCGGGCGTGCTGGTCACCCCCGAGGCGGAGGAGGTCGAGGTCGAGATCGTCGCCAACGACCTGCGGATCGACGTCTACCGCTCCTCCGGCCCCGGCGGCCAGTCGGTCAACACCACCGACTCCGCGGTCCGGATCACCCACCTGCCGACCGGTATCGTGGCGTCCTGCCAGAACGAGAAGAGCCAGCTCCAGAACAAGGAGCAGGCGATGCGCATCCTGCGTTCGCGGCTGCTGGCCGCCGCGCAGGAGGAGGCCGAGCGGGAGGCCTCGGACGCGCGCCGCAGCCAGGTCCGCACCGTGGACCGCTCCGAGCGGATCCGCACGTACAACTACCCCGAGAACCGCATCTCGGACCACCGCACCGGATTCAAGGCGTACAACCTGGACCAGGTCCTGGACGGCGACCTGAACGCGGTGATCCAGTCCTGCGTCGACAAGGACGCGGCGGCCAAGCTCGCCGCGGCCCAAGAGAACTGAGACCGGCGCGCCCCAGCCCGCGTTTCGCCCGGAGCCGGAGAAACAAGAGGTCGTACGGATGAACCTGCTGCTCGCCGAGGTGGCCCAGGCCACCCAGCGGTTGGCCGCGGCCGGCGTGCCGTCGCCGCGCTTCGACGCGGAGGAGCTCGCCGCCTACGTCCACAACGTCAAGCGCAGCCAGCTGCACACGGTGAAGGACGCCGACTTCGACGCCCGCTACTGGGAGGCCGTCTCCCGCCGCGAGGCGCGCGAGCCGCTCCAGCACATCACCGGGCGGGCGTTCTTCCGCTACCTCGAACTGGAGGTCGGCCCCGGGGTGTTCGTGCCCCGGCCGGAGACCGAGACGGTCGTCGAGTGGGCGATAGACGCGGTGCGCGACATGGACGTGGCCGAGCCGCTGGTGGTGGACCTGTGCTCCGGCTCCGGCGCGATCGCCCTCGCCCTCGCCCAGGAACTGCCGCGCTCGACCGTGCACGCCTTCGAACTGGACGAGGGCGCGCTGGAGTACACCCGGCGCAACATCGAGGCCAGCCCGGACCGCGCCCGGGTCACCCTGCACGCCGGTGACGCCACCAGGGCCTTCGAGGACGACCGCTCCTGGGACGGCCGCTTCGACCTGGTCATCTCCAACCCGCCGTACATCCCGCTCACCGAGTGGGAGTACGTCGCGCCGGAGGCCCGCGACCACGACCCGCAGATGTCGCTGTTCTCCGGCGAGGACGGCCTGGACACCATCCGCGGCATCGAGCGGGTCGCGGCCCGACTGCTGCGCCCGGGCGGCGCGGTGGTCATCGAGCACGCCGACCAGCAGGGCGGCCAGGTGCCGTGGATCTTCAACGAGGAACACGGCTGGACGGACACCGCCGACCACCGCGACCTGAACAACCGGCCGCGCTTCACGACCGCCCGGAGGGTCGGGTCGTGAACAGTCGGGCGCAGTACGACCGCCCGGAGGGTCGGGTCGTGAAGAATCGGGCCCAGTACGACCGCCCGGAGGGTCGGGTCGTGAACAGTCGGGCGCAGTACGACCGCCCGGAGGGTCGGGTCGTGAACACCAAGCGCTGTACGACAGCGCGCAAGGCCGCGCTGTGACCACAGTGGCGGCCGTAGTGACTGCCATGAGCCACTCCGGAAGGGGACCGCACCGATGAGCCGCCGCTACGACTGTGCCGATGCCGGGGACCGCGCCACCGGTCTGCGCGAGGCCGCCTCGGCCGTCCGCCGCGGCGAACTCGTCGTGCTGCCCACCGACACCCTGTACGGGGTCGGTGCGGACGCCTTCTCCCCGGAGGCCGTCGCGGAGCTGATGGCCGCCCGGGGCCGCGGCCGCAACACGCCCTCGCCGGTGCTGGTCGGCTCGCCGACCACCCTGCACGGCCTGGTCACCGACTTCTCCGAGCAGGCCTGGGAGCTGGTCGACGCCTTCTGGCCCGGCGGGCTCACCCTGGTCGCCCGGCACCAGCCCTCGCTGCGCTGGGACCTCGGCGACACCCGCGGCACCGTCGCGGTCCGGATGCCGCTGCACCCGGTCGCCATCGAGCTGCTGAACGCCACCGGCCCGCTGGCCGTCTCCAGCGCCAACCGGATCGGCGGGACGCCCCCGCTGACCTGCGACGAGGCCCAGGCCCAGCTCGGCGACGCGATCTCGGTCTACCTGGACGGCGGGGCGGCCGAGGACTCCGCCACCTCGTCGATCGTCGACGTCACCGGCAAGGTCCCGGTCCTGCTGCGGGCCGGCGCGATCAGTGTCGAGCAGCTGAGGGAGGTCGTCCCCGACCTGGAGGCCGGCAGTTGACGCCCACCGCCTCGCTCCACGCCGGGCCGGGCATAGCGCCGTACCTGAGCGTGGGCCCCAGGCCGCTGGACCACTTCCGGATCCTGTTCGTCTGCACCGGGAACATCTGCCGCTCGCCGATCGCCGAGCGGCTGACCCGGCGTGAGCTGGACACCCGGCTGAGCCCCCGGGTGGCCGGGCGGATCCTGGTCGAGAGCGCCGGCACCTGGGGCCACGAGGGCGCGCCGATGGAGGACCACGCCGCGACCGTGCTCGACGAGTACGGCGCCGACAGCGGGGGCTTCACCGGCCGCGAGCTGCTGGACGAGCACGTGGTCGAGGCCGATCTGGTGCTCACCGCGACGCTGGACCACCGCGCCCAGGTGATCTCGATGGGTCACGAGGCGGGGCTGCGCACCTTCACGCTGAAGGAGTTCACCCGCCTGGTGCGGACGATAGACCCGGGCACCCTGCCGGATCCCCGGCGCGGCGCCGACGTCACCGAGCGGGCCCGCGCGCTGGTCCGGGCGGCCGCCGCGCTGCGCGGCTGGCTGCTGGCCGCCACGCCGGAGTCGGACGAGCTGGACGACCCGTACGGGGCGCCGATCGGCATGTTCCGCAACTGCGGCGAGGAGATATTCCACGCGGTCGACCCGGTGGTCACCGCGCTCACCGGCGTCCCCGCGCCGCGCTGACGTCCCCGCGCCGCGCCGACGGCCCGCGGGCGGGCGCCGAGGCGCTGAATGGGGCCGTCCGGCCGTGGCTCGGCGGGCCGGGCGCGGTCGGCGGTCCTACGCTGGGTGACACAGTCCCCGCAGCGCCCGGGAGCCCCGCCATGACCGTCACCGATGCCGCGACCGACCCCACCACGACGACCGGGCGCCCCTGGGTGTCCGAGGCGCTGCACCGGGCCGATCCCCAGCTGGCCGACCTGCTGGCCGCGGAGGCCGAGCGGCGCGCCGAAACGATCCAGCTGCTGGCGGGGGAGAACCTGACCACCCCCGCCGTCCTGGCGGCGCTCACCGGCCCGCTGATCGACAAGTACGCCGAGGGCTACCCGGGCCGCCGGCACCACACCGGCTGCGCGCTGGCGGACGCCGCCGAGCTGCTGGCGATCGACCGGGCCCGTGAGCTGTTCGCCGCCCCGCACGCCAACGTCCAGCCGCGGTCGGCGACTTCGGCGATGCTGGCGGCGTACGCGGCACTGCTGCGGCCCGGCGACGGAGTGCTGGCGATGTCGCTGGAGCACGGCGGCCACCTCAGCTGCGGCTCGCGCGCCAACTTCTCCGGGCGCTGGTTCGCCTTCACCGGCTACGGCGTGCGCGAGAGCGACGGGCTGATCGACCTCGACCAGGTCCGCGACCTGGCCCGGGAGCACCGCCCCAAGGCCATCGTGGCGGGCTCGATCTCGCACCCCCGGCACCCGGACTGGGCGGCGTTCCGGGAGATCGCCGACGAGGTGGACGCCTATCTGATCGCCTCCGCCGCGCAGACCACCGGGCTGATCGCGGCCGGGGTGGCGCCCTCCCCGGTGCCGTACGCGGACGTCACCGTGGCGGCCACCCACAAGCTCCTGCGCGGTCCGCGCGGCGGGCTGCTGCTGTGCACCGCGCAGCTGGCCGAGCGGATCGACCGGGCGGTGTTCCCGTTCAGCCAGGGCGGCGCGGCGATGAACGAGGTGGCCGGCAAGGCGGTGGCCCTCGCGGAGGCCTCCGGGCCCGCGTACCGGGCGTACGCGCAGCGGGCGGTGTCCGGGGCCCGGGCGCTCGCCGGCGGGCTCGCGGAGGCCGGGATGCGCCCGCTGACGGGCGGCACCGACACCCATCTGGTGACCGCCGACGTGAGCCCGCTCGGGGTGACCGGAGCGGAGGCCGAGCGGCGCTGCGCGGCGGCCGGGCTGCTGCTCGGCAAGTGCGCGCTGCCGTACGACCCGGCGCCGGCCGCCGAGGCCTCCGGCATCCGGCTGGGCACGGGCACGGTGACCAGCCAGGGGATGGGGGAGGCCGAGCTGACGGAGATCGCCGGGCTGATCGCCCGGGTGCTCGACGGGGGCGCGGTCGCCCCCGCCGCGGCGCGGGTCCGGGAGCTGGCGCTGGCCTTCGCCGACCGTGGCTGACGGAGGTTCTCCGCGGGTATCCGGATCTCCTACCCGGGAGGGCGAACCGCGATGCACGGTCCCGGCGTCCGACTCAATAAGGTGTGTGCCGTGGCGACGCACCTCGAACCCCGGGAAGGCAGGGGAGTACCTTCGGTACTTCCCCGTTCGACAGTGATGCAGGAGGCCAGTGGTGCGTGAGTATCTGCTGGTGCTGTTCTGCACCGCCGCCGTCACCTACCTGCTGACCGGCCCGGTCCGGAAGTTCGCCATAGCGGCCGGCGCCATGCCGCCGGTGCGCGCCCGCGACGTGCACCGCGAGCCCACGCCGCGGCTCGGCGGCATCGCGATGTTCGGCGGACTGTGCGCGGGCATCCTGGTCGCCTCCCAGCTCGACAACCTGAGCAAGGTGTTCTCGCAGGGCACGGACATCCGCGCGCTGCTGTCCGGCGCCGGGATCATGTTCCTGCTCGGGGTCCTCGACGACAAGTGGGGCGTGGACGCGCTGGTGAAGCTCGGCGGCCAGATGATCGCCGCCGGCGTGATGGTCTGGCAGGGCGTCACGGTGATCACCCTCCCGGTGCCCGGTGTCGGCCCGGTCGCGGTCAGTCCGACCCAGGGCATGGTCATCTCGGTCACCCTGGTCGTCGTCATGGTGAACGCGGTGAACTTCATCGACGGCCTGGACGGCCTGGCCGGCGGCATGGTCTGCATCGCCGCGATGGCCTTCTTCCTGTACAGCTACCGGCTCTGGTACGGCTACACGATCACCGACGCGGCCCCCGCCGTGCTGTTCAGCGTGCTGCTGATCGGCATGTGCCTGGGCTTCCTGGCGCACAACATGCACCCCGCGCGGATCTTCATGGGCGACTCCGGCTCGATGATGCTGGGCCTGATGCTGGCCGTCGCCGCGATCTCGATCACCGGCCGGGTCGACCCGGACCTGATCAGCAACGAGACCGGTTCGCAGACCGCCGCCGTGCACGCCCTGGTGCCGATCTACATCCCGCTGCTGCTGCCGCTGACGGTCATCGCGCTGCCGCTGGCCGACCTGCTGCTCGCGGTGGTGCGCCGCACCTGGGCCGGCCAGTCCCCGTTCGCCGCGGACAAGCGCCACCTCCACCACCGGCTGCTCCAGGTGGGTCACTCGCACAGCCGCGCCGTACTGATCATGTACTTCTGGGCCGCGCTGATCGCCTTCGGTTCGGTGGCCTTCTCGGTGACCAACACCGGCCGCACCGTCGTCCTGACGCTCGCCGGGCTCTGCCTGGTCGGCCTGGTGGTGCTGCTCACCCCGCGGTTCCGGCCGCGCGCCCCGCGGGCGGTGCAGTCCTTCGTCCCCCCGCGCTACCGTCGGCAGCAGAGCGGTCCGATGGCCGAACTGTCGGCGAAGGACAAGCAACTCCTCGGTGAAGCCGGCCGGGACTCGGGCGTGGGCTCCACCGCGGTCGGCCCCCACCACAAGGCCACCGGTCGCCACTGACAAGGGAGTTGAGGGTCCATCGGATGGCGTTCACTCGAATGGCGGATCCGTTGCGCCGTTGGTGTGACAGGTGCCACATATTCATGGTAAAGCTCTCATCAAATAGTTTGTGATACCGTTCACGAGTACCGAGAACACGCCGAAAGACCTGACAGGTGGATGACTTCCGTCCCTGTCGGTCTCCCTCACCGGGCCCGCCGTTCCGATGGGCGGCCCGCGGCGATGCCTCGGTCCGGTGTCACCCGCCACCGCTGTGCCCGTCCCCCGCCACATCGACATGCCGCCGGAGCTGCCGACATGCCGTCCACCGACGCCCGGATCCTCCGAGGCGCCGCGATTCCCACTGCGGCCGCCGGGATCATCGCCATGGCGATCTCCTTCGCCGTCGCCGGGGGGAAGGGCCTGCTCGGCGCCCTCTTCGGCGCGCTGCTCGTGATGGCCTTCTTCGCCTCCGGCCAGTTCGCGCTCGACCGGCTGACCAGGTCGAACCCGCAGATCATGATGGCCGCGGCGCTGCTGGTGTACACCACGCAGATCCTGCTGGTCGGCATCGTGCTCGCGGTCTTCAAGAACACCGATCTCTTCAACCGGCAGGCCTTCGCCTTCACCCTGCTCGGCTGCGCCCTGATCTGGACGGGCTTCCAGGTGCGTGGTGCGCTCAAGGCCAAGACCTTCTACGTCGACCCCGACGCCTCCGAAAAGAAGGGCGACAAGCCCTCCGACAAGGGGCGTCAACAGTGACGAGGCCCAGCTGTCCCCCCAATGAGGGGGGCGGTGTTTATGCCGCGCTGACGGGCTGCTATCGTCCGTCGCAACAACGGAGTACGGGAAGAGGCCAGGTCTGTCCGGACAGCGGACGGATCGCCCCCCGGATCCGCGCATTCTTCGATGATCCCGCTGTGGTGCAGTGCGCCGGCGCGCGGGGTCGGCGAGAAACCCATCAAGTTCCAGTGCCGTTCCGTGGCCGCAGGCCACGCCGACACACCGAGGTTGCCGTATCCATGCGTCACGACGAAGGAGTCCGCGGTGAGTGCTGAACTCACGTCCCTCGCCTCAGGCAGTTGCCACTTCGGGGACGCTGGCTGTGGCTTCCCGGCCCCGGGTCTGAACGAGTTCCAGTTCGAGCCGATCTTCTCGATCGGCAGCGTCGACTTCAACAAGCCGATGCTGCTGTCGATCATCGTCGCGCTCCTGGTCGTCGTGTTCTTCTGGGCCTCCTTCGCCAAGCCGCGCCTGGTCCCCGGCAAGCTGCAGCTGGTCGGTGAGATCGGCTACGACTTCGTCAAGCGCTCCATCGTCCTGGAGACGATCGGCAAAAAGGGCGAGAAGTACGTCCCGATGCTGGTCTCGATGTTCTTCTTCATCTGGTTGATGAACATCATGTCGATCATCCCGTTCGCACAGTTCCCCGTGACGGCGGCGATCGCGTTCCCGGCCGGCCTCGCGGCGGTCGTGTGGATCACCTACATGACGCTGACCTTCAAGAAGCACGGCTTCGTCGGCGGTCTCAAGAACCTCTGCTGGCCCTCGGGCATCCCCGGCTGGGTCATGTTCATCCTGGTGCCGATCGAGTTCTTCTCGAACATCTTCGTGCGCCCGTTCACGCTCGCGGTCCGAGCCTTCGCGAACATGTT
Organism: Kitasatospora sp. NPDC057738; assembly: GCF_042798815.1. Classification (NCBI taxonomy): domain Bacteria; kingdom Bacillati; phylum Actinomycetota; class Actinomycetes; order Kitasatosporales; family Streptomycetaceae; genus Kitasatospora; species Kitasatospora sp. NPDC057738. The sequence goes on from NZ_JBHVJT010000007.1 coordinate 39,639, forward strand.
CGCCGGCCACCTGCTGGTCGTGATGTTCTCCGTCGCCTCCTGGTACCTGCTCAGCCCCTCCCTGGGCGCGCTGTACGGCTCGGCCTCGTTCGTCGTCGCCGTCGGCCTGACCGCCTTCGAGCTGCTGGTCCAGTTCCTGCAGGCCTACATCTTCGTGATGCTGGCCAGCAGCTACATCGCCGGTGCCCTGGAAGAGGCGCACTGAGCCTGGGCCCTCGGCCCTCCTGAACCACCCCCGGAACGCCCGGTGGCCAATCACCACCGGTACACCATCCCCGCAAAGGACACATTGCAATGAGCATGCTCGCTGAGGTCGGCGTCTACGGTTCCGTCGCTTCGATCGGCTACGGCCTCGCCGCGATCGGCCCCGGCATCGGCGTCGGTCTGATCTTCGGCAACGGCGTCCAGGCGATGGCCCGTCAGCCCGAGGCCGCCGGCCTGATCCGTTCCAACATGTTCATCGGCTTCGCGCTGACCGAGGCGCTCGCCCTCATCGGCATCGTCATGCCGTTCGTCTTCGGCCAGGGCCCCAAGTAATCCCCGCCGTAGACCCTTCGAGGAAGGTCCAGATATGAGCATCGCGGCTCACCTCGCGGAGGAGGGGGAGATCATGAACCCCCTTCTGCCCGCATGGCCCGAGATCATCATCGGCCTGCTCTGCTTCTTCATCGTCTTCGGCATCCTTGGCAAGAAGCTCCTCCCCAGCATCGAGAAGGTGCTGTCGGAGCGCCGGGACGCGATCGAGGGCGGCATGGAGCGCGCCGAGGCCGCTCAGGTGGAGGCCCAGGCCCTGCTTGAGCAGTACCGCGCCGAGCTCGCCGAGGCGCGCCACGAGGCTGCCCGCATCGTCGAGCAGGCTCGCGAGCAGGGTGCCGCCCAGCTCGCCGAGATGCGCGAGGAGGGCCAGCGCCAGCGCGAGGCCATCGTCGCCGCCGGTCACGCCCAGATCGAGGCGGACAAGAAGCAGGCCACTGCCGCCCTGCGTCAGGACGTGGGCTCGCTGGCCACCCAGCTGGCGTCCCGCATCGTGGGCGAGTCCCTGGAGGACCACGCCCGGCAGAGCGGCGTCATCGACCGCTTCCTGGACGAGCTGGAGGCCAAGGCCGCCGTTGCTCAGGGTGCGGCCAAGTGATCGGCGCCAGCCGTGAGGCCCTCGCTGCCGGCCGGCAGAACCTGGAGAGCCTGACCGACTCCACCTCGGTGGACGCGGCCAAGCTCGCCGAGGAGCTCACCGCCGTCACGGCCGTGCTGGACCGTGAGGTGTCGCTGCGCCGAGTCCTGACGGACCCGTCCCGGTCCGGCCAGGACAAGGCCCAGCTGGTCACCTCGCTGCTGACCGGTCAGGTCTCCGGCGAGGCCGTCGACCTGGTCTCCGGCCTGGTCCGCTCCCGCTGGTCGGGCTCGCGCGACCTGGTGGACGCGACCGAGCAGCTCTCCGCGTACGCGGAGATCATCGCCGCGGACAAGGCCGGCGTCCTGGACGACGTCGAGGACGAGCTCTTCCGCTTCGGCCGGGTGGTGAGCGGCGCGCACGAGCTGCGCGCCGCGCTGACCGAGCCGAAGGCCGGAGCCGTCGCGAAGGCCGAGCTGATCAAGAAGCTGCTCGGCGGCCGCGCCAACGCCGGCACCGTCCGGCTGGTCACCGCCCTCGTCAACGCGCCGCGTGGCCGTAGCCTGGAGCAGGGCCTCGAGTCCTACTCGAAGCTCGCCGCCGCACGCCGCGGCCGCGTGGTGGCCCTGGTCACCACCGCGGTGCCGCTGTCGGACACCCAGAAGGAGCGCCTGTCCGGTGCTCTGGGCCGGATGTACGGCCGCCAGGTCCACCTGAACATCGACGTCGACCCCGAGGTCGTCGGCGGCGTCCAGGTGCAGATCGGCGACGAGATCATCAACGGCACCGTGTCGAGCCGCCTCGAAGGCGCTCGCCAGTCGCTCGAAGGCTGAGCACCGAAGCAGCACATCCGACCCTCGGTCGGGAAACCGGCTCCCCAAGGAGCCGGCACATCGTACGGCCGGTTCGGAAGACCCGGCCGAGAGTCGAATACTTGCGGCCCTCAATGGCGGGCCGAGGATCGCAAACTAGGAGAGCAGGGAAGCCTGATGGCGGAGCTTACGATCCGTCCGGAGGAGATCCGGGACGCGCTGGCCGACTTTGTCCAGTCGTACCAGCCGGACGCCGCTTCTGTGGAAGAGGTCGGCACGGTCACTGACGCGGCGGACGGCATCGCGCATGTCGAGGGCCTGCCCTCGGTCATGGCGAACGAGCTGCTGAAGTTCGAGGACGGCACGCTCGGCCTCGCGCTGAACCTCGACACCCGCGAGATCGGTGTCGTCGTCCTCGGTGAGTTCGGCGGCATCGAAGAGGGCCAGACCGTGCGCCGCACCGGCGAGGTCCTCTCGGTTCCGGTCGGCGACGGCTACCTCGGCCGCGTCGTGGACCCGCTGGGCAACCCGATCGACGGCCTGGGCGACATCGCCGCCACCGGTCGCCGCGCCCTTGAGCTGCAGGCCCCCGGCGTCATGGCCCGCAAGTCGGTCAAGCAGCCGCTGCAGACCGGCATCAAGGCCATCGACGCGATGACCCCGATCGGCCGCGGCCAGCGCCAGCTGATCATCGGTGACCGCCAGACCGGCAAGACCGCGGTGGCCGTCGACACGATCATCAACCAGCGCGACAACTGGCGCTCGGGCGACCCGGAGAAGCAGGTCCGCTGCATCTACGTCGCCGTGGGCCAGAAGGGCTCCACCATCGCGTCCGTCCGCGGCGCCCTGGAGGAGGCCGGCGCGCTGGAGTACACCACCATCGTGGCCGCTCCCGCCTCCGACCCGGCCGGCTTCAAGTACCTCGCCCCGTACACCGGTTCGGCCATCGGCCAGGAGTGGATGTACGACGGCAAGCACGTCCTGATCATCTTCGACGACCTGTCGAAGCAGGCCGAGGCCTACCGTTCCGTCTCCCTGCTGCTGCGCCGCCCGCCGGGCCGCGAGGCCTACCCGGGCGACGTCTTCTACCTGCACTCCCGCCTGCTGGAGCGCTGCGCGAAGCTGAACGACGCCCTGGGCGGCGGCTCGATGACCGGTCTGCCGATCATCGAGACCAAGGCCAACGACGTCTCGGCGTACATCCCGACCAACGTCATCTCCATCACCGACGGCCAGTGCTTCCTGGAGTCCGACCTGTTCAACGCCGGCATCCGCCCGGCCGTGAACGTCGGTATCTCGGTCTCCCGCGTCGGTGGCTCCGCCCAGATCAAGGCCATGCGCTCGGTCGCCGGCCGCCTGCGTCTGGACCTCGCCCAGTACCGTGAGCTGGAGGCCTTCGCCGCCTTCGGTTCCGACCTGGACGCGGCCTCCAAGGCCCAGCTGGAGCGCGGTGCGCGCATGGTCGAGCTGCTGAAGCAGGGCCAGTACCAGCCGTTCCCGGTCGAGGAGCAGGTCGTCTCCATCTGGGCCGGCACCAACGGCAAGCTGGACGACGTCCCGGTCGCCGAGATCCGCCGCTTCGAGCGCGAGTTCCTGGACCACGTGCGCCTGCAGCACAAGGACCTGCTCGCCGGCATCGTCGAGACCGGTCTGCTGGCCGACGGCACCGTCGACGCGCTGACCAGCGCGATCGAGGCCTTCAAGCAGGGTTACCAGACCGCTGACGGCAAGCTGCTCTCCGAGCAGGCCTGAGTCCGGTAGCGAGGGAAAGGACGTAACGACCCATGGGAGCACAGCTTCGGGTCTACAAGCGCCGGATCCGCTCTGTCACCGCGACGAAGAAGATCACCAAGGCGATGGAGATGATCTCCGCGTCGCGCATCGTCAAGGCGCAGCGCGCGGTGGCCGCCTCCACTCCGTACGCCGATGAGCTCACCCGGGCGGTGACGGCGGTGGCCACCCGGTCCAACGCCAAGCACCCGCTCACCACCGAGAACCCGAACGCCAAGCGCGCGGCGGTCCTGCTGATCACGGCGGACCGCGGCCTGGCCGGCGGCTACTCGACCAACGCCATCAAGGCTTCGCTGGTGCTCGCCGAGCGCCTGCGGTCCGAGGGCAAGGACGTGGTGGCGTACATCATCGGCCGCAAGGGCGTCTCGTACTACACGTTCCGCGGTCTGGCGATCGAGGGCTCGTGGACGGGATTCTCGGACAAGCCGACGTACGGTGATGCGAAGACCGTGGCGGCCGACCTGATCGAGGCCTTCACGGCCGAGACCGGCGGTGTGGACGAACTCCACCTGGTTTCCACCGAGTTCGTGTCGATGCTGACGCAGAACGCGGTCGAGGCGCGGCTGCTGCCGCTGAAGCTGGACGAGGTCCAGCTCAGCGACCAGACGCCGGCCAAGTCGGAGATCTTCCCGCTGTACGACTTCGAGCCGTCGGCGGAGGGCGTCCTGGACGCCCTGCTGCCGCGGTACGTCGAGAGCCGGATCTACAACGCGCTGCTGCAGTCGGCCGCTTCCGAGCACGCCGCCCGCCGCCGCGCGATGAAGAGCGCGACGGACAACGCCGGCGAGCTCATCAAGTCGCTCACGCGGCTTGCCAACTCGGCCCGTCAGGCCGAGATCACCCAGGAAATCAGCGAGATCGTCGGCGGTGCCAACGCCCTCGCCGACGCTAGCCGCGGGAGCGAATGAGTATGACCACCACTGTTGAGCCGACCACGGCGACGGGCCGCGTCGCGCGGGTCATCGGCCCGGTCGTCGACGTGGAGTTCCCCGTCGACGCGATTCCGGACATGTACAACGCCCTGCACGTCGAGGTGGACAACCCCGACGGCACGGGCAAGAAGACCCTGACCCTCGAGGTCGCCCAGCACCTCGGCGACGGCATGGTCCGCGGCATCTCGATGCAGCCGACCGACGGCCTGGTCCGTGGTTCGCAGGTCTCCGACACCGGTGCAGCGATCTCCGTCCCGGTCGGCCAGATCACCAAGGGCAAGGTGTTCAACGCCCTCGGTGACGTGCTGAACGTCGACAAGGACGAGTTCGAGTCGCAGGTCCAGGTCCGGTGGCCGATCCACCGCAAGGCCCCGGAGTTCAAGGACCTCGAGTCCAAGACCGAGATGTTCGAGACCGGCATCAAGGTCATCGACCTGCTCACCCCGTACGTCACGGGTGGCAAGATCGGTCTGTTCGGTGGTGCCGGTGTCGGCAAGACCGTTCTGATCCAGGAGATGATCTACCGCGTCGCCGAGAACTTCGGTGGTGTGTCGGTGTTCGCCGGTGTCGGCGAGCGCACCCGTGAGGGCAACGACCTCATCGACGAGATGGTCGACTCGGGCGTTCTGGACAAGACCGCGCTGGTCTTCGGCCAGATGGACGAGCCGCCGGGCACCCGTCTGCGCGTCGCGCTGTCCGCGCTGACCATGGCGGAGTACTTCCGTGACGTCGAGAAGCAGGACGTGCTCCTCTTCATCGACAACATCTTCCGGTTCACCCAGGCCGGTTCCGAGGTGTCGACCCTGCTCGGCCGCATGCCCTCCGCGGTGGGCTACCAGCCGAACCTGGCCGACGAGATGGGCCTCCTGCAGGAGCGCATCACCTCGACCCGCGGTCACTCGATCACCTCGATGCAGGCGATCTACGTCCCCGCGGACGACCTGACCGACCCGGCGCCGGCCACCACCTTCGCCCACCTGGACGCGACGACCGTTCTGTCGCGCCCGATCTCGGAGAAGGGCATCTACCCGGCCGTCGACCCGCTGGACTCCACGTCCCGCATCCTCGACCCGCGGTACATCGCGCAGACCCACTACGACACGGCCATCCGTATCAAGGGGATCCTGCAGAAGTACAAGGACCTCCAGGACATCATCGCGATCCTCGGTATCGACGAGCTGTCCGAGGAGGACAAGGTCACGGTTCACCGTGCCCGCCGCATCGAGCGCTTCCTCTCGCAGAACACCTACGTGGCGAAGCAGTTCACCGGTGTCGAGGGTTCGACCGTGCCGCTGTCCGAGACGATCGAGGCCTTCAACTCGATCGCGGACGGCAAGTACGACTCCGTTCCGGAGCAGGCCTTCTTCATGTGCGGTGGCATCGAGGACCTCGAGAAGAACGCCGCCGAGCTGGCGAAGAAGTAATCGCGGCCGGTAGCAGCTGAGCGTGACCGTGAGGGGTGGCCCCCGAGCCTGGGGACCACCCCTCGCGGCACATCGGCTGTGATTCCGGTCAAATCCGTGCCGCCGGTTTCATGCCGGAGGCGCGGGGCCGTTATTCTTACCGAAACTCCCGAGTAATCGGGCGTTGCATGAGCCTAGGAGCCCACGTTGGCTGAGCTGCACGTCGAGCTGGTCGCAGCCGACCGCAAGGTGTGGTCCGGTGCGGCCACCATCGTCGTCGCCCGTACGGCCTCCGGTGACACCGGCATCATGCCGGGCCACACCCCGGTGCTGAGCGTGCTGGAGACCGGTCCGGTCACCATCCGCACGGTGGACGGCGGCACCGTGATCGCCGCGGTGCACGGCGGCTTCATCTCCTTCGCCGACAACAAGCTGTCTCTGCTCGCGGAGATCGCCGAGCTGGCGGACGAGATCGATGTCGCGCGTGCCGAGCGCGCACTGGAGAAGGCCAAGTCGGACCTGGACGAGCACGCCGAGCGGCGCGCCGAGGTCCGTCTGTTCGCGGCGCGCGGCCTCAAGGCCCACGTCTGAGTGCGCCGGACCCCGGCTTGGCGGGGTCGACCGACGGTCCCGGGGACGCGTGAGCGTGACCCCGGGACTGTCGTCGTAGTTGGTAGGTCAGCGCGGTCGCTTGATACGACCGCTACGGGGAACGCGGGTAGCGAGGAGGTGGGTGAGCATGGTCCTCGCGCTTGTGGTGTGTGCGGCGGTCGTGGCCCTGGGTGTGATCGGGCTGATGGCCTTCGCCGTCCGGCGCCGCCTGATCCAGCGGGTCGGCGGCACCTTCGACTGCAGTTACCGGCTCAAAATGCCGGCCGACGCCTCGACGCAGCCCGACCTCGACGAGAACGGCAAACCCACCTCAGCCCCGGTCCCCCCGACCGACGGCAAGGGGTGGGTTTTTGGTATCGGCCGGTACAGCGGTGACTCGATCGAGTGGTTCCGGGTCTTCTCGTACGCCCCGCGCCCGCGCAAGGTGCTGCCGCGCCGGGAGATCGAGGTGCTCGGCCGGCGCTACCCGGAGGGCCAGGAGGAGCTGGCGCTGCTGTCCGGCTCGGTGGTGCTGCGCTGCCTGCACAACGGTTCGCCGCTGGAGCTGGCGATGAGCGAGGACGCGCTGACCGGCTTCCTGGCCTGGCTGGAGGCCGCCCCGCCCGGCCAGAGGGTCAACGTCGCGTAGCGACGGGATTCCCGGACGGGGGTGCCCCCGACCGGAGGCCGGGGGAGGGTCGATGTCGCGCAGCGGCCCGCCGACACGCCCGGGGGCTTCCGAGGCGGGGTTAACGGCGCCTAACCCGGCGGCTACTCTGGCCGCATGGTCAATCTGACGCGCATCTACACCCGTACCGGCGATGACGGCACCACCGCGCTCGGCGACATGAGCCGGACCAGCAAGACCGATCCGAGACTGGTCGCGTACGCGGACGCCAACGAGGCCAACGCCGCGATCGGCGTGGCCCTCGCCGTCGGTGAGCTGCCGCAGGACATGACGGCGGTGCTCGTCCGGGTCCAGAACGACCTGTTCGACGTCGGCGCCGACCTGTCCACCCCGGTGGTGGAGGACCCGAAGTACCCGCCGCTGCGGGTGCTGCAGTCCTACATCGACCGGCTGGAGACGGACTGCGACGAGTACCTGGCGCGGGTGGAGAAGCTGCGCAGCTTCATCCTGCCCGGCGGTACGCCCGGGGCGGCCCACCTGCACCTGGCCTGCACGGTGGTGCGGCGGGCCGAGCGCTCGACCTGGTCGGCGATCGCGGAGCACGGCGACAGCGTCAACCCGCTGACCGCGAAGTACCTCAACCGGCTGTCCGACCTGCTGTTCATCCTGGCCCGGGTGGCCAACAAGGAGCGCGGGGACGTGCTCTGGGTCCCGGGCGAGAACCGCTAGGAACATGCCGAAGCCCCGTCCTCCGACTGCTCCCCCGTGGGAGTCCGAGGACGGGGCTTCGGCGGCTCAGGGCCGGTCGGCCGGGGTGCGGTCGGGGGCGCTGCCGGCGAGGGTCTTCCCGGTGACCACCCGGCCGTCCTCGACCACCACGCCGGCCGGCGGCTGCTTGGGCCAGAGCGAGTAGCAGCCGGCCACGATCACGTTGACCACGGCGGCGATGCCCAGCTTGAGGTACCACTGGAGGAAGGTGCCGAAGTGGGCGGAGCCCGCGGAGAGCGGGACGAGCAGGGTGATCAGGCTCAGCGTGACCGCGGCGGACACGACGGTCCGGCCGGCGATCTGCCACTCGTACCTGGTCCGCTCCGGCCCGTACTTGGGCGAGGGCAGCGGCTTGGGGCCGCCGGCGAAGCGGTGCAGGAAGTGCCGGTCGGCCCAGCGGACCAGCGAGGGGCCGTAGCCGATCGAGAAGCCCGCGTAGCTCGCGGCCAGGGCGTGCGTCCAGCTCGCGGTGGCGCCGCCGCGCAGGTCGAGGACGGTGAGGGCGTACAGGGTGAGGTCCACCACCGGCAGGCCGACCAGCAGCGCGGTGCTGGTGCGGCGCCACCGGAGGAGGTAGCGGGCGGTCAGCCCGAGGCCGAGCAGGATCCAGAAGGAGATCTCGGCCGCGACGATGAGGGTGACGATCACGTTCTGCTCCCGGACGTTTCGGTGGTGCTTCCAGCCTCGTGCGGGGGGCGTGCCGCTGTCGTCGTCGCGCGGTGCCGGTCCGGCCTGCACCTTTCGATGTAGCGGGCTCCTTCGTGGACCGGAGCCGGGCCGGCCGCCGGGGATGATGAGATGGGGACGTGCCCCTCCCGTTCCCCGCGCTCCCCCCGCGCCGACAGGACCAGCTGATCGCCCTCGCCGGGCTGCTCGGCGGTGCGGTGCTGATCGCCTTCGGGGTGTACGACCGGGCCGACCGGGTGCCGCCGTGGGCGGTGGTGCCGACGCTGCTGGTGATGGCCGGGCTGGAGCTGGTCCGGCGGACCAGGCCGGTGCTCGCGGTGTCGCTCGGCGGGCTGGCCTTCGCGGCGAGCGTGTTCGCCGGCAACCTGGTGGCCACGCTGATCATGTACACCGACCTGCTGTACGCGGCGGTGATCTACGGCACCCCGCGGATGTCCCGGGTGCTGCACCTGTCCGGCGGGGCCACGGTGCTGGCGCTGTCCACCCTGGCGGCGGTCTACGGCGGCACCTCGCTCGCGCTGCTGATCGTCGTGGTCAGCACACTGGTCTTCCTGGGCCCGGTGTGGAGCGGCGACGTGGTGCGCAAGCACCGGCAGGAGGCGGAGGCCGAGCGGCTGCGCGCGGAACAGACCGCGCTGCTCTCGGAGATGGACCGGCGGGAGGCGATCGGCGCCGAACGAGCCCGGATGGCAAGGGAGTTGCACGACGTGGTGGCCAACCACCTGTCGGCGATCGCGATCCACGCCACCGGTGCGCAGTCGGTGGCCCGGCGCCGGAACCTGCCCCAGGACGATCCCCTGGTGGAGGTGCTGGCGGTGATCCGGGAGAACAGCGTCCAGGGATTGGCCGAAATGCGTCGCATGATCGGACTGCTCCGGGACAGCGGCGGGGGAGAGGTGGACGAGTCGTACGCGGCCCCCGACCTGGCCGCGGTGGACGCCCTGCTGGCCAAGGCCCGGGCGGCGGGCCGGGACGTCGGGCTGGACTTCGCGCTGGACGAGCGCGGCGAGCGCGGGGAGGTGCCGGTGCCGGTCGGGCTGGCCGCGTACCGGATCGTCCAGGAGTCGCTGACCAACGCCCTCAAGCACGCCGGGCCCGGACTGGTCAGCCTGCGGCTGGAGTTCGCGCCGGAGGAACTGCGGATCTCGGTCGACAGCCCGTACCGGGGCGGTCCGGGCCGTGAACTGCCCGGTGCCCGGGCCGGGTTGGTGGGCATGGCGGAACGGGCCGGGCTGCTCGGCGGCAGCTTCGAGGCCGGGCCGAAGGGCGGGTACTGGAGCGTGCGCGCGGTGCTGCCGCGCGCCCGGGGGAACGAGGGGCGGGCATGACGATCCGGGTGCTGGTGGCGGAGGACCAGGCGGCGGTACGGGCGGCGCTGGTGATGATCCTGCGCGCCGAGCCGGAGTTCGAGGTGGTCGGGCAGGCCGCGGACGGCGAGGAGGCCGTCCGGCTGGCCCTGGAGCTGCGGCCGGACGTGGTGCTGATGGACGTGCAGATGCCCCGGCTGGACGGCGTCTCGGCGACCCGCGAGGTGGTCGCCGCCGGGGCCGGCCAGGTGCTCGTGCTGACCACCTTCGACCTGGACGAGTACGTCTACGGCGCACTGCGGGCCGGCGCGTCCGGGTTCCTGCTCAAGGACCTGGAGGCGGACACCCTGATCGAGGGCATCCGCACGGTGGCGCGCGGGGACGGGATGCTGGCGCCCTCGGTGACCAAACGGCTGATCGGGGCCTTCGCCCGCCCCGAGCGGCCGGTCGGACCGGAGGCCCGGGCCGCGGTGGGGACGCTGACCGGCCGCGAGCGGGAGGTGCTGGCCTGCATCGGGGCCGGGATGTCCAACGGGGAGATCGCGGCCCGGCTGGAGATGGCGGAGGCGACCACCAAGACGCACGTCAGCCGGATCCTGGCGAAGCTGCGGCTGCGCAGCCGGGTGCAGGCGGCGATCCTGGCGCAGGACCTCGGACTGACCGTCTGATCACCTGTTTCACGTCGGTTGCAGATCACACTCCCGATTGCTATTGCACGGGGGATTTGGGCATTAGAGTCCCGGAAAAACGAGCGATGCGGCTCTCTGGCGGCGACCCCTGCCCTGAGCCGCCTTCAGGGCCCGCCCGCGGGGCGGCGACGGCATCGGGAGACCCAGCCATGAGCAATGCGTCCAGCAAGCAGATCGCCGTGATCGGTGCCGGCCTGATGGGCGCCGGCATCGCCCAGGTGTCCGCGCAGGCCGGTCACCCGGTGGTGCTGCGGGACGTCACCGAGGAGGCGCTCCAGCGGGGCCTGGCCGGCATCCGCGCCTCCTACGAGAAGTTCGTCGCCAAGGGCAGGCTGAGCGCCGAGGACGCCGAGGCCGCGCTGGGCCGGATCACCACCACCACCGACCTGGGCGCCGTCGCCGAGGCCGACATCGTGGTCGAGGCCGTGTTCGAGCAGCTGGAGGTCAAGGAGGCCGTCTTCCGCGAGCTCGACAAGCTCGCCAAGGACGGCGCCGTCCTGGCCTCCAACACCTCCGCCATCCCGATCACCCGGATCGCCGCCGCCACCGGGCGCCCGGAGTCGGTCGTCGGCGTCCACTTCTTCTCGCCCGTCCCGATGATGAAGCTGGTCGAGCTGGTCCGCGGCTACAAGACCAGCGACGAGACGCTGGCCACCGCCCGCGCCTACGCCGAGGGCGTCGGCAAGGAGGTCGTGGTGGTCAACCGCGACGTGGCCGGCTTCGTGACCACCCGCCTGATCACCGCGCTGGTCGTCGAGGCCGCCAGCCTGTACGAGTCGGGCGTGGCCACCGCCGAGGACATCGACACCGCCTGCCGGCTCGGTTTCGGCCACGCGATGGGCCCGCTCCAGACCGCCGACCTGACCGGCGTGGACATCCTGCTGCACGCCGCCCGCAACATCTACACCGAGACCCAGGACGAGAAGTTCGCCGCGCCGGAGATCATGGCCCGCATGGTCACCGCCGGTGACCTGGGCCGCAAGAGCGGCCGCGGCTTCTACCCGTACGAGGGCAAGTGAGCCGGCAGGGCTGAACGACCGGCCGGGCCGTGCGATCGGAGCATCGTACGGCCCGCTCCGCAGGGCCGGGTGAGTTTCCTCACGCCGGGTGCCGCAGACGGGTGATTTGGGCGGTAATCGAGCGTAGGTGTGGGGCCGACCTGCGTATATTCCCTCGGACGGGTGAAGTTGCTTCAGATCTGGCCAAAACCAGCAACCTGCGGAGCCGGTTCACCGTCAGATGAGGGAACCCGGCATTCCGCCCGGGTCCGGGTGTGGGGCTTCGGCCCGCCCGTATGCACCCCCCGCTCCCGCTCCCGGCACGGCCGGGGCGGACCCGCCCCGCACCAGGCCGTCCAGGCGAAGGAGGAGAGCATGCGCATCACCGGCGACCACACGGCGCTGGCCATCGAAGGCCGCCTCGACGTGCGCACCGCCGCCGACGCGCGGGCCCGGCTGCACCAGGCCGTGGACGGCGGCCTCGGCGACCTCGTACTCGACCTCGGCCGGCTGGAGTTCTGGGACGCCACCGGGCTCGGCGTGATCATGGGCACCCACCGGCGGGCCGGCCGGATCGGCCGCCGGCTGGTGCTGCGCTCCGTCCCGGCCCAGCTGCAGCGGCTGCTGGTGGCCACCAAGCTGCACCGCATCCTGGCCGTCGACGGCGCCGCCGAGGCGCACGGGTTCGCTCTCTAGCTCCCGCGGCCCCACGGCCCCCACCGCGCCGCGCGCCGGGACCGTGCGCCTGCGCACCCCCGGTCCGTCCGCGCAACGCCCCTGGTCAGCGCCGCGGACCGGCCGTCGGCCACGGACCGCTCTGCACGGCCGGGGCCGGATGTGCAAGAGTCTGCCCGTCAGAAGACGGCCGCCGGGGCTGCCTCCAGCCCGGCCGCGGCCGCCACCAAGACGTCAGCCGGGCGGCGCGGGGCGCCGACGGCCGAGCACGATGCGGAGCAGAACGTGGCACAGCCATCCGGGGAGTTCCGGCAGGAGGCCGTTCGCACCCGCGGCGGCGAACTGGTCTCCGGCGCCCTGCTGGTGGGCGTCGGCGCCCCGGACGGCTCCGAGGCCAGGACCTGTCCCGAGGAGTGGCGGCCCCGTCCGCGCCGGACCGGACGCAGCGAGCCCGCCCGCGGTCCGGTCGGCGGCGTCGGCCGCGCGGTCGGCCCGCTCGCGCTCGGCGCCGGGCCCGCCGATCTGCCGATGCTCGACCGCGAGACCGACACCGCCGAACTGCTCGCCCTGCTCGCCGAGGGCCGCTCGATACGCCTGGTCGGCCAGGCCGGCTCGGGCCGCAGCGCGCTGCTGTCGGCCGTCGCCGAGGCCGCCGCCGACCTCGCCCCCGACGGCGTGGTGCAGCTCTGCGGCCACCGCCGGACCGGCGCCGACCTGCTCCAGGACCTCTTCGCGGCCACCCACCACGCCCCCGGATACCGCCCCGACCCCGGGCAGTTGGCCTTCCACCTCGCCGAGGTCGGCGCGATCGTGGTGATCGACGCCGCCGAGCCCTCCGGCGCCGAGCTGGAGGAACTGCTCGCCGCCGCCCCCGGCTGCGCCTTCCTGATCTCCGCCGCCCCGGACGGCCCGCCGCTGCCCCCCGGCTCCCGGCTCCAGGACCACCTGGTGGCCGGACTCTCCCGCTCCGCCTGCCTGGCCCTCACCGCCCGGCTGGCCGGACGGCCGCTGGACGTCACCGAGAAGGCCTGGGCGGTGGACCTCTGGTTCGAGTCCGAGGGCCTGCCGCTGCGCTTCGTCCAGGCCGCCGCGCTGCTGCGCCAGCGGGACGTCTCGGTGGACGCGCTGGTGGCCGCCGAGGACGACCGGATGGACGTCTTCGGGGCCGTCGACGAGCCCGTCCAGGACGAGGACCCGGCGATCCGGGAGAACGCGCTGCGGCTCACCGTCCCGCTGCCCTCGGTGGCGGAGACCGCCTCGCCCGCGGTCCGGCTCGCCGAGGGGCTGAGCGAGCCCGCGCAGGCCGTGCTGCGGCTCGCCGTCGCGCTCGGCGGCGAATGCCCCACCGCGCCGCACCTGCCGGCGCTGATCGACGTCGGGCAGGGCGAGGCCGCCCTCGCCGAACTCGCCGACGCCGGACTGGCGGTGTCCATCGGCGGGCACCACCGGCTGACCGCCGGCGCGCTCGACCTGCTCCTCCCGCACTGGCCCGCCCGGGGCTCCGTCGACGGGGCCGCCCAGCACTTCGCCTGGTGGGTGGGGCACAGCTCGGTGACGCTGGAACAGGTCGCCGCCGAGGCCGAGGTGATGGTCGGCGTGCTGCTCGCCGACCGCACCGCCGGACGGCACGACGCGGTGGTCCGGCTCGCCCGGGCGGCGGCGCCCGCGCTGGCGCTGTCGCTGCGCTGGGGCGCCTGGGAGCGGGTGCTCCAGCTCGGTCTGGAGGCGGCCCGCCGCACCGGTTCGGCGGTCGACCAGGCCTGGTTCCACCACGAGGCGGGCGTGCACGCGATCTGCGTCCGGCAGCCCTCCCGGGCCGTCGCCGAACTGGAGACCGCGCTCACCCTGCGGGCCACCGCGGGCGAGCAGCGCGGGGTGGCCGCCGCACGCCGGATGCTCGACCTGCTGCGCGCCGAGGGCCGGCAGCTGCCGGCCGCCGCGCCCGTCGCGGCGCCCGGCCGCGCCCCGGTGATCCGCAAGATCGCGGCCCGGGTGCCGGCCCGCCTGAAGTCCAGCAGGCGCCGGCGGGTGGCGGTGGTCTCCACCGCGGTGCTGACCCTGGGGGTCCTCGGCGCGGCGGTGGCGATGAGCTTCAGCGGGCCGGAGGAGGTCAGGGGGAAGGACCCGCACAACAACGGTCGGCTGGACGGCGGCGGCACCCAGGACCCGCCGTTCCCGCAGCAGTCCGGCAGTGCCGGGCCGACGACGGCCGGTGCCGGGCCGGGCGGTGCGCCGACGCAGGGGAGCAGCCCGGCGCCGTCCGCGAGCGCCAGTGCCTCGCACTCGCCGAGCGCCTCGCCGACGAGGAGGCCGAGCTCCTCGCCGGGGGCGGGCGGGTCGCAGGCCCCGCAGCAGCCGCCCGTACCGGGCCAGCAGCCGCCGGGGCCGAACCCCGGCGGTCCGGGCGCGGGCGGCACCGGCGGAGGCGGCACTCAGCCCGGCGGCGGCACCGGCACCTCGCCGTCGCCGGAGCCGTCCACCACGACCGCCAAACCGAGCTCGTCGCCGAGCGGCTCGGCCGGTCCGACCGGCACGTCCAGCCCGTCGTCCAGTCCGTCCTGAGCGGTCAGAACAGCTTGAGCTTGTCGTCGTCGATGCCGCGCAGCTCGTCGTAGTCCAGCACCACGCAGCCGATACCGCGGTCGGTGGCCAGGACGCGGGCCTGCGGCTTGATCTCCTGCGCGGCGAAGATGCCCTTGACCGGGGCCAGCAGCGGGTCCCGGTTGAGGAGTTCGAGGTAGCGGGTGAGCTGTTCGACGCCGTCGATCTCACCGCGGCGCTTGATCTCGACGGCCACCGTGGCGCCGTCGGCGTCGCGGCAGAGGATGTCGACCGGGCCGATCGCGGTGGGGTACTCGCGGCGGATCAGCGACCAGCCGGCACCGAGCACCTCCATCCGGTCCGCGAGCAGCTCCTGGAGGTGTGCCTCCACGCCGTCCTTGATCAGGCCGGGGTCGACCCCGAGCTCGTGGGACGAGTCGTGCAGCACCTCCTCCAGCGTGATGATGAGCTTCTCGCCGGCCTTGTTCTCCACCGTCCAGACCCCGTCGGCCTCCTTGAGGGCGCACGGCGGGGACATCCAGTTGAGCGGCTTGTAGGCGCGGTCGTCGGCGTGGATGCTGACGCTGCCGTCGGCCTTGACCAGGATCAGCCTGGTGGCGGAGGGCAGATGGGCGGAGAGCCGACCGGCATAGTCGACTGAGCAGCGGGCAATTACGAGACGCACGGTCGACCACGCTAGCCCACCGGGGCCAGTTGATGCGATTCCGCGACGGCTGGGTGAAGAAAGCGCGAACCCGGCCAACATGGAGGTCCTGCGCTCCCGCCACCGCCCCGTCGAGGTCTGGCGCCCCCACCCTCAAGTCGCTACGGTGTGTGACGGCACGCTCGCGGGATCGCTGTCAACGGGGATGGAGACTTCAGATGAACGATCCGACGGGATCCGGCCAATCCGGTGCACCGCAACATATTTCCGAAGCAATCCGCAGGAATGACCGGCCTGCCGCGCCGTTGACTGCCACGCTGTTCTGAGCGCGTTCGGTATCCAGGGCGTCACGTCCCGTGGTGCCGCCGCTGTCGCGAAGGTGCCGGAAACCCCTGTCCCTCGGTGTTCCGGACACCCCATGCGAATCCGCCACCCTCACTGTGAGCTTGACCTACGCACGACCACCCGGGCGCCGCGCGGGTGGACCGCGAGAGGAGAATCCATGTCGCTCGACGTCTCACCGGCCCTGCTGGAGAAGGCCGAGCGGGGCGAGGTCGACGAGCGGGAATTCGTCGACTGCGTCCGCGTCTCTTTGCCCTACGCCTGGGACCTGATCAGCTCGCTGGTCGCCCAGGCGAAGGTCGACGGCACCGACTTCGCCGACAACCAGGTGCCGCCGCCCAGCGAGCAGGCCCGCGGCCAGCTGCTGCGCGCGCTCGCCAGCGACGCCATCCGGGGCGCTCTCCAGCGCCACTTCGGGGTTCGGCTGGCCTTCCAGAACTGTCACCGGGTCGCGGTGTTCCTGCCGTCGGACGCCAACGAGGCGCGGTACGACCGCTTCACCTCGGTCCGGGAGCAGCTGCTCAACCAGTCCGAGGAACTGCGGGACTGCTGACCCCGCCGCAGCCCGCTGCGGCGCCGGCCGCCCCCGTCCCCCGGTGCGGGGGGAGGGGCGGCGGCCCGGGCACGTCCCCCCGCCCGGCACGTCCCCCGTCCGATACGTCCCCCCGCCGGGCCTGTCCTCCGCCGGGCACGTCTAGCCCAGCTGCGGCAGCACCTCCGAGCCGAGCCGGGCGATGTTGTGCAGGGTCGCCTCCTGGTCGCCGCTGCCCTCGGCGAGCAGGGCGAAGCGCCGGATGCCGGTGCGTTCGGCGGTGGCCAGCAGCCGGTCGGCGCACTGCCGCGGGGTGCCCACCGCGTGCAGGTCGCAGAGCAGTTCGGTGTACTGGCGCGGATCGCGCATCTTGCGCTCGCGGCCGTCCACGGTGCGGTGGGCGCCGAGCCCGTACTCGAACCAGCCGGGCATCGCGTTCAGCAGCGTGGACCGGGCCGCCGCGGCGCGGTCGTCGACCTGGGCCACCCCGGCCGCGACGTGCTGCCGGCCGATCCGGCGCAGCTGCTCCTCGCCGCGCCCGGCGGCCAGCCAGGCGGTCCGGTACAGCTCCAGCATCCGCAGCTTGTCGTCGTCCCCGGAGTGCATGCCGAGCAGCATCGGCAGGCCGCGCTCGGCGGCCAGCCGCACCCCGCCCGGCGAGGTGCAGGCGACCACCACGGGCGGCCCGGCCACCGGCCGTCCGGAGGCGGTGAGCTCCTCGCCGAGGCCCTCGTCGTCCCGGCGCTGGCGCGGGAAGCGCACCGGGCCGGTCCGCCCGCCGAGGCCCAGCCAGCTGCTCAGGCCCGGCCGCCGCACCGGTTCGGTGGCCCGCGGCACCACGGCGACCTCGGGGAAGGCGAACTGCGGGCCGTCCGCGCCCACCCGGGAGCCGCGCAGCCAGCGCAGCAGCAGGTCCAGCCGCTCCGGGAAGCCCTTCTCGAAGGCGTCCACGCCGCCGCCGAACACGTCCAGGTCGATCCACGGCCCGCCGCGGCCCACCCCGAGCGTGAACCGTCCGCCGGAGGTGAGGTGCAGCAGCGCGGCCTGCTCGCCGAGCCCCACCGGGTGGCGGGTGGAGAGCACGCTGACCGCCGTGCCGACGCCGATCCGGCGGGTGCGGCCGAGCAGCATCGCGGCGAGCGTGGCGGCGTCCGGGCAGACCCCGTACGGCACGAAGTGGTGCTCGGCCAGCCAGACGCTGTCCAGCCCGGCGCGTTCGGCCTCGACGGCGGATTCGACGGTGCGTTCCAGCGCCTCGCCGTGGCTCTGCCCGGGGAACTGCGCGGACAGCAGGAACAGGCCGACCCGCACCGGACCGGTGGACGGCGGCAGCGCGCCCGCCCGCTGGGGCGCCGGCAGCGGCCGGCCCACGACGGCCGTGACCGGGGGGACGGACGTCAGCGTCGGACCGGGGGCGACCGGCCGGACCCCGAGGGGCCGGCCGCTCTCGGCGCGGGCGCTGGTCTTGCTCATCGTTGGGCCTCCTCGGGTGCGCGCAGGGTCTGCGGGCCCCGCCTTCTCCCCCTGTGGGTATCCGATGTCATGTGCCAATGGCACGCGGAACTCCCGATTTCCCCGATGATCGGGTGGATCTCGGCAAAAACGCCGAAGTGCCGGACGGAGCCGTGGTAGTGGCCGTGCGGGGGGCCCGCCCGGCCGTAGGCTGGAACGATCCAGAGCCCAGGAGGAGAGGGAGTCCGCCGTGTCGCCGCGCCGCAACCGGATCAAGAGCGCCGCCCCGCACGAGAGCGCAGAGCCGACCGCCCCGGTCGGCGGTTCGCTGCGCCGCACCGAGAGCTACCAGGGCGAGGACTGGGTGGTTCAGACGGTCGCCGGGACGGCGGGTCGGTTCTACCGCTGCCCGGGCTGCGACCAGGAGATCCCGCCGGGGGTGGGCCACGTGGTGGCCTGGCCGCAGTACGGCGCGGGAGTGGACGACCGGCGGCACTGGCACCGCGCCTGCTGGGGAGCGCGGGAGCGCCGGGCCTCCAACGTCCTGCGAGGCCGCGGCGCTCCGCGGTACTGACGGGTCCGGCCGGGTCCCGCTAGGCGTCGCGCTTCTTGAGCACCAGCGCACCGCCGACCAGCGCCGCGGCCGTCCAGGCGAGGCAGATCAGGAAGCCGGTCCATGGCCCGTACGGCTGGCCGTGCTGCTCGTACACCAGCAGCATCCGCGAGCCCGCGTAGTCGGGGAAGTAGTGGGCCAGGGTCTTGACCTTCGGCACCGCCGAGAGGATCGGCGAGAGCAGGAAGAAGAACGGCACCAGCACGCCGAGCGCGAGCGTCTGGTTGTGCAGCATCGTGGTGACGCCGGCCGAGAACAGGCAGAGCATCGTCAGGTACAGCGCGGCCCCGAACACCGCCCGCAGCACGTTGGGCTCGCCGATCGTGGTGGAGTGCGTGCCGAGCAGCGACTGGCCGACGAAGAAGGTGACGAAGGCCGTCACCAGCGAGACCGCGAGGGCGAGGGCGCCGAGCACCGCCGCCTTGCCGGTGAGCAGGGTGGCGCGCTGCGGGACGGCGGCCAGGGTGACCCGGATCATGCCGCTGCTGTACTCGTTGCCGATCGCCAGCACGCCGAAGACGATGATCGCCAGCTCGCCGAGCATGATGCCGGAGAAGGACGTCCCGGTGGCGTCGAACGGGGACAGGTCGTCGCGGCGGAACTCGGTGAAGTTGTTGTTGGTGAGCAGGGACAGCAGCGCGCCGATGCCGACCGTGACGACGAAGGTCAGCGCGAGCGTCCAGACCGTCGAGCGGACGCTGCGGATCTTCGTCCACTCGGAGCGCAGGATCGCCGGGAAGGACGCCATCTCAGTTCTCCTCCTGCCGTGCGGTGGTGGTCGGCCGGGCGCCGTCCGCCTTCCAGCCGGCGCCCCACTCGGTGGGCGCGCCGGCCGCGTCCCGGCCCGGTCCGTCGCCCGCGTGGTACTCCACCGAGTCGGCCGTCATCTGCATGAAGGCCTCCTCCAGCGAGGCCTGCTGCGGGCTGAGCTCGTGCAGCACCACGCCGTGCCCGGCGAACAGCTCGCCGAGCCGCGCGATGTCCCCGTTGACCACCTCGTGGGAGCCGTCCGGGCCCGGCTCGGGCCGCAGGCCGGCCTCGGCCAGCACGTCGAGCAGCCGCTCGGGCTCCGGGGTGCGCAGCCGTACGGCGGAGCGGGAGTTGCGCCGGATGAACTCCGGCATCGGCAGGTCGGCGAGCAGCCGGCCGCGGCCGATGACCACCAGGTGGTCGGCGGTGACGGCCATCTCGCTCATCAGGTGGGAGGAGACGAAGACCGTCCGGCCCTCGGTGGCGAGGCGTTTCATCAGGTTGCGGATCCAGAGGATGCCCTCCGGGTCCAGGCCGTTGACCGGCTCGTCGAACATGACGATCTCCGGGTCGCCGAGCAGGGCGGAGGCGATGCCCAGGCGCTGGCCCATGCCGAGCGAGAAGCCGCGGGCCCGCTTGCGGGCGACCGGGGTGAGGCCGACCAGGGCGAGCACCTCGTCCACCCGGCGCACGGGGATGCGGTTGCTCTGGGCGAGCCAGAGCAGGTGGTCGCGGGCGGTGCGGCCGGGGTGGACGGCCTTGGCCTCCAGGAGCGCGCCGATGTACTTGAGCGGCTCGCTGAGCTGGCCGTACCGTCTGCCGTCGATGGTCACCCGGCCGGCGGTCGGGCGGTCGAGGTCGAGGATCATGCGCATGGTGGTGGACTTGCCGGCGCCGTTCGGGCCGAGGAAGCCGGTCACCACGCCCCGGGGGACCTGGAAGCTGAGCCGGTCCACCGCGAGCGTCTTGCCGTAACGTTTTGTCAGGTCGTGCAACTCGATCATTCGCGCTCCCTCACTTCCTTGCCAGGCTAGGACAAAGGGGGTATCGCGGCCCGCTGAGTGGGCCCGCCGGGCGTGCCGGAATAGGTTGGACGCATGACCCAGCTCCCCTCCGCAGTGTCGGTCCGCGAGAGCGGTACCGGAACACCACTCGTGCTGCTGCACGCCTTTCCGTTGAACGCCTCGATGTGGTCGTCCCAACTGGACACGCTGCCCGGCCTGACCGGGGACGAAGCGCGCGTGCTCGCCCCCGACCAGCGGGGGTTCGGCGGCACTGTGCTGGGCGCCGACGAGCCCTCGCTGGACCCGGTCGCGGACGACCTCGCGCTGCTGCTGGACGCGGCCGGGATCGAGCGCGCGGTGGTCGCCGGGCTCTCCATGGGCGGCTACGTGGCGCTGGCCTTCGCCCGCCGCCACCCCGACCGGCTGGCCGGCCTGCTGCTGGCCAACACCCGGGCCACCGCCGACACCGACGCGGTACGGGCCAACCGGGAGCGGATCGCCGCCGCCGTCACCGCGCGGGACAGCGTGCGGCTGCTGCTCGACGAGCAGGTTGCGGCCGGGCAGCTCGGGCCCGACTCGCAGCACCTGGTGGAGCGGGTGCAGGCGATGGTCGCCGCCGCGCCGCCGGCCGCCGTCGCCTGGGCCCAGCGGGCCATGGCGGCCCGCCCGGACGCCCTGGACGTCCTGGCCGCCCTGCGGGTGCCGGTCTCCGTCGTGGCGGGCGCCCAGGACGCCCTGGTGGCGCCCGAGGAGGCCGAGCCGATGCTGCGGGCCCGGCCGGACGCCGAGCTGACCGTCCTGCCCGGGGTGGGCCACCTGAGCGCCCTGGAGGCGCCCGAGGCCTTCGACGCCGTCGTGCGCACCCTGCTCGCCCGGGTGGCCGCCGGATGAGCCAGGAGAGCCAGGACGCGGCGGCCTGGGACTTCTCCGCCCTGGAGGTCACCGGCCGGATGCCCGTGACCAACCGGGGCGAGGGCCTGGTCGAGCTCACGCTGGAACCGCTCGGCGAGGACTACTGGATGCGCCCGGGGGAGACCTTCATCGTCACCTCGTACGGCGACTACGGGCCCGGGCACCCCTTCGAGGTGCAGTACTGGCCGGACTCGGTGTCGGTCTGGTGCACCTCCTGGTTCGGCACCGTCTCCGACGACGAGGGCAACCAGCTCAGCAGCGGCTACCAGCGGCCGGACGGCGCCTACCCGAGGTGAGGACCCGCGCCCGACCGGGCCGGAAGCGCCCGGGACGATGACGGCGCGAAAGCCGACAGGCCCTCACCCGGGCGGGTGAGGGCCTGCGGTGCCGCTGGGGCCTGCGTGCGTCAGCGCGACTGCTGGGCGGGCACGCCCAGGGTGTCGTCGGTCGGCAGCGAGGCGGCGGCCACGGCCGCGCCGGTCAGCGTCGCCAGCATCTCGCGGACGTTGGTCAGCTGGGCGTTGATGCTGTCGCGGCGGTTGGTGAGGGCCGCCAGCTCGCGCTCGGATTCGCTGCGGATGCGGTCCGCCTTGGCGTTGGCGTCGGCCACGATGTCCTCGGACTGGCGCTGGGCCGTCTCGACGGTCTGGCGGGCGCGGCGCTCGGCGTCGGTGCGCAGCTTCTCGGCCTCCAGGCGCAGCTGCTCCGCCCGGTGCTCGATCTCGGCCAGGCGCTTCTCGGCCTTGGCCTGACGGGCGGCCAGGTCCCGCTCGGACTGCTCGCGGCGCTTGGCCAGGTTGGTCTCGAACTCCAGCGCGGCCTGGGCGGCCTTGGTGCGGGTGTCCTCGAAGAGGGCGTCCGCCTCCTCGCGCTTGTTCTGGGCGTCCTTGTTGGCCTCGGCGCGCAGCTGGGCGGCGTCGCTCTTGGACTTGTCGACGATCCGCATCCCCTCGTCCTCCGCCTTGGCCTTGCGGTCCTTGGCGTAGTTCTCGGCCTCGGAGCGGACCTGCTGGGCGGCGGCCTCGGCCAGCTCGCGGTGCTGCTCGGCGGCGCGGTGCGCCTCGTCGCGCAGGTCCTTGGCCTCCTCCTCGGCGAGTCGCAGGATCTTCTCGACCCGGGCGCCGAGACCGGCGTAGGAGGGCTCCTGCTCCACGACCGCCGCCTGGGCGGACTGGGTCTCCAGGTGGAGCTCCTCGATGCGCTTCTCCAGCGCACTGATCCGGGTCAAGGCACTGTCACGGTCGGCCACCAGCTTGGTGATCCGCTCGTCGACCTGGGCGCGCTCGTACCCACGGCGCACCAGGTCGAAGCCGTGAGGGGAGTGACTGTCGCTCATGGGGTTCTGGGCTTCCTGTCGTCAAACCGCTGAGGTGGTTGAGGGAATCCTGACACGGTACCGGAGTGTCGACGGCGATATGCCGTTCTCTCACGGACAATGACCGCCAATGTCCGCTCAATCGGGTGGTGCGCTCTTGGAGCGATTGCCACCCGACCGGGGGGAGCCAACTCCGGCACCGGCCTTGGCGCCCCCGTCCTTCTTGGTGCTGCTTCCCCCGTTGGCCTGGGCGACCGGCGCCGGCGCCTCGAACGCCTCCAGGGCGGACAGCACGTCCTGGACCCTGGAGATCTCGGTGTTGATGTCCTTGCGGCGGCGCACCAGCTCGTCCAGCTCGCGCCGGCCCTCGTCGGTGACCCGCTTCGCCTCGGCCGTCGCCTCGGCGAGCAGCCGCTCGGCCTCCGCCTTCGCCAGTTCGATCTGCTCGTCCGCGGCCTCGTCGGCGTCCCGCAGCCGCTTCTCCGCCTCGGTGGAGGCCCGGTCCAGCCGCTCCTCGGCCTCGCTCTCGGACGACCGCAGCTTCGCCTCGGCCTTCTCGATGAGCGACTCGGCGCGGTCCGTGGAGTTGGCGAGCTTGGTCTCCGCCTCCTTCAGCAGGCCCTCCGCCTTGCGGACGGCCGACAGCCGGACCTTGCTGGCCTCCGCGGACGCCTCCGAGGTCAGCTCGCTCGCGCGGTCCTCGGCCGCCGCGACCAGCGCCGCCGCGCGGTCCTCGGCCTCGGCGACGGTGGCCACCGCCTGCTCCTCGGCCTCGGTCAGCTGCTCCTGGGCGGCCGTCACCAGCGCGTCCACCCGCTCGCCGGCCGACTTCATGGCCGCCGCGTTCTCCTTGCGGGCGCGCTCGTGCAGGGCCTCGACCTCGGCGTCGGTGCGCTCGCGCAGCTCCTCGGCGCGCTCGCGGATCGCCGTCGCGTCCCGGCGGGCCTCGGCGAGCAGGGCGTCCGCGTCGGAACGGCCCTTCTCGACCTCGGCCTGACCGGCCGCCTCGCCGGCGGCGACCAGCCGGCCGGCCTCCTTGCGGGCGGCGGCGACCATCGCGTCCGCCTGCTCCTCCGCGGCGGCGGTGGTCGCCAGCGCGGTGGTCTGGGCGTCCTCGCCGAGCGCCTCGGCGTCCGCGAAGGCCTTCTCCAGGACGGACTGGGCGTGCTCGCGGGTGGCCCTGTCGAACTGCTCGGCGGCCTCCCGGGTCCTGGCGTCGTAGTCGTCGGCGCGGGAGTGGGTGGCGGAGTCGTACTCGTCGGCCAGGGTGCGGGTGGCGAGGGCGTACTCCTCGGCCTCGGCCCGCAGACCGGCGGACAGCTCCTCGGCGTCGGCGATGCCGCGGGCACCCTGGGCCTCGGCCTCGGCCACCGTCCGGGCGGCCTGCGCCCCGGCGTCGGCCCGCAGCTGCTCGGCGGCCTCCTGGGCGGCGCGCAGCTCGGCCTCGGCGTCCGCGCGCAGCTGCTCGTCGTAGGCCAGGGCCTCGGCGCGCTGCCGGCCGAGCTCGTTCTCGGTGGCCTCCCGCTCGGCGGCCAGCTCCAGCTCGGTCTGCTCGCGCAGGGCGGTGGTCTCGGCCTCCGTACGGGCCCGCAGGTCGGCGGTCTCGCGGTCGACGAGCTCGCGCTGCTCGGCGCTCTCGCGCTCCACCAGGCCGCGCAGCTCGGCGGCGTACGCGTCGGCGGACTCCCGCAGCTCGGTGGTCTCCCGCTCGGCCAGCTCCCGCTGCTCGGCGGTCTCCCGCTCGGCGAGGACGCGCAGCTCGGTGGCGTCCTGCTCGGCGGCCTCGCGGACCTCGGCGGCCTCCTGCCCGGCGGCGGCCCTGAGCGCGGCGATCTGCTCGGCGGCGGCCTCGTGCATGCCCGCCACCGCCTGGCGGACCTCGGCGGCCTCCTCCTCGGCGACGGCCACCAGCTCGGCGCCCTCGGCCTTGGCGGCGGAGATCAGCTCGGCGCGGTCGGCCTTGGCCTGCTCCAGCTCGGCGGTGGCCTCGGCCCGGATGCCGTCGGCGGTGGCGCGGGCCTCGGACAGCTCGCGGCCGGCCTCGGCCCGGACGGTCGAGGCCTGCTCGTTGGCCAGGGCCAGCTCGGCGGCGGCCTTCTCGCGGGTGGCCTTGGCGTCCTTGGCGGCCTCGGCGCGGCGCTGCTCGGCGGTGGCCTCGGCGCGCTCCAGCGCCTCCTCGGCGGCGGTGCGCTGCTCGGCGGCGAAGGTGTCGGCCTGCTCGCGGACGTCGGCGGCGTAGGTGTCGGCGGTGGTGCGCTGCTCGTCGGCGTAGGCGTCGGCCTGCTCGCGGACCTCGGTGGAGTGCTGGTCGGCGGCCTCGCGGACCTGGGCCGCGTGCTGGTCGGCCGCCTCGCGGACCTCGGCGACGTGCTGGTCGGCCGCCTCGCGGACCTCGGCGGTCTCGGCCGCGGTGCGCTTGGTGAGGTCGGTGGCGTGCTGTTCGGCCTCGGTGCGGACGCGGTCGGCGTAGGCCTCGGCGGTCTCGCGCTGCTGGGTGGTCTCCTGCTGGGCCAGGGCCCGGAGCTCCGCGGCGGCCTGCTCGGCCTCCGTCCGGGTCTGCGCGGCGTAGGTGTCGGCGGTGGTGCGCTGCTCGTCGGCGTAGGCGTCGGCCTGCTCGCGGACCTGGGCCGCGTGCTGGTCGGCCGCCTCGCGGACCTCCGCGGTCTCGGCCGCGGTGCGTTCGGTGAGGTCGGTGGCGTGCTGTTCGGCCTCGGTGCGGACGCGGTCGGCGTAGGCCTCGGCGGTCTCGCGCTGCTGGGTGGTCTCCTGCTGGGCCA
>NZ_JBHVJT010000007.1:65032-93474 GCF_042798815.1 Kitasatospora sp. NPDC057738
GGGCCCGCAGTTCCGCGGCGGCCTGCTCGGCCTGTTCGCGGGCGGCCTCGGCGGCGTCCAGGTGCTCGGAGGTCTCCTCGCGCTCGCGCCGCAGCCCCTCGGCCGCCTCCTCCCGCTCGCGCCGGCTCTCCTCGCGCAGCGCGTCGGCGGCGGCCTCGGCCTCGGCCCGGGCCCGGGCGGCCTCGGTGTCGGCCTCCGTGCGCACCCGCTCGGCGTCGGCCACCGCGGCGTCCCGGACGGAGGCCGCCTCGGCCTGCGCCTCGGTGGTCAGGGCCTGTGCCGCAGCGGTCGCCCCGGCGCGCACCTGCTGGTCGAACTCGGTTGCCTCGCGCCGGAGTTCGGCGGTCTCGCGTTCGGCCGCGGCCCGGTTCTCGGCGGCCGCGGCCTTGGCGGCGGCGAGCGCGTCCTGGCCCTGCTGCTCGGCCGCCTCGGTGATCTTCCCGGCCTCGGCGCGGGCCCGGGTCAGGGTCTGCTCGGCCCGGCCCTGGGTCTCGGCGGCCTGCTCCTGGGCCTGCTCGCGCAGCCGCTCGATCTCCCCGGCGGCACCCGCGCGCAGCTCGTCCGCGTCGGCCTTGGCCTTGCTGAGCAGCTCCTCGGCGTTCTTCGCCGACTCCTCGATCTGGACCACGGCCTGGCGGCGGGCCTCGCCGCGCACCCGGTCGGCCTCGGCGGCGGCCTGGGCGCGCAGCTCCTCGGCCTCGGCCCGCAGCCGGGCCGCCTCGTCCTGCATCTGCTCGATCCGCTCGCGGATCGCGGCGGCGTCGTCCAGAGCGGCGTTCTGGGCCTGCTCGACGGCGGCCTGGGCCTGCTCGCGCAGCCGCTGCGCCTCGGCGGCGGCCTCCGCGCGGATCCGCTCGGCCTCGGCGGCGGCCTCGCCGCGGGCGTTCTCGGCGTCCTGGTCGGCCCGGCCGAGCACCTCCTCGGCGGTCTTGGCGGCCTTGGCGAGGTGGACGGTGGCGTCCTTGGCGCCGGCCGCCCGGCCCGCCTCCTCGGCCTCGCCGCGCAGCCGCTGGGCGTCGGCCTCGGCCTGGGCCCGCAGCTCGGCGACGTCCCGTTCGGCCTGGGCCCGCAGTTCGGCGATCGCCGCCTCGGCCTCGGCCTTCAGCTCGGTGGCCACCGACTCGGCGGTGGCGCGCAGCCGCTCGCTCTCCTCCGCCGCGGCGGCCTTGGCGGCGTCGGCCTCGGCCTGCTTGGTGGCGGCCTCGTCGCGGACGGCCTCGGCCTCGGCGCGGATCGCCGAGGCCTCCTTGGTGGCCTGGGCGACCATCCGGGCCACCTCGGCCCGGGCGGTCTGCGAGCGCTGCTCGTTCGCGGCCTCGCCGTCGGCGACCCTGCGTTCGGCGGCGGCCTCGGCGTCGGCCTGGAGCTGTTCGGCGGCCTGCTCGGCCTGGGCGCGCAGCTCGGTGACCTCGTAGCGGGTGCGCTCCGCCTCGGCGATCACCTCGGCGCGCAGCCGCTCTATCTCGGCCTTGGCCGCGGCGAGCTGCTGCTCGGCCCGGGCCTGCTCGGCGGCGGCCTGCGCCTTGAGCCGGCCGATCTCGGCCTGGGCGCCGGCCAGCTGGCCCTCGGCGGCGGCGTGTGCGGCGGCCAGCTGCTGCTGGGCCTCGCCCCGGGCGGCGTCCACGTCGGCGGCGGCCTGGGCGCCGGCCTGCTGGGCCTGCTCGGAGGCGGCGCGCAGCAGGCGCTCGGCGTCGTTCTGGGCCCGCTGCAGGGCGGCCTCGGCGGCGGCCTGGGCCTCACCGCGGGCGGCGTCCACGTCGGCGGCGGTCCGGGCGCGGGCGTGATCGGAGAGGGCGACGGCCTCCGCACGGGCGGCGGCGACCATCCGCTCGGCCTCGGCGCGGGCCTCCTGGAGCAGCCGCTGGGCCTCCTGCTCGGAGCCGGCCCGGGTCTGCTCGGCCCAGCCGTTGACGTGCTGCTCGGCGGAGCGGCGCAGTTCGGTGAGCTCGTCCTCCAGCTGGCGGCGGCGAGCGGCCAGGTCGGCCTCCAGCCGGGCGGTGCGCTCGGCGGCCTCGGCCATGATCCGCTGGGTGGCGGCCTGGGAGTCGCGCAGCTGGCGCTCGGCGTCGGCGCGCAGCTGCTGGGCCTGCATCTCGGCGGTGCGGAGCATCTGCTCGGCCTGGCCGGAGACGGCGTCGAAGGCGCGCGGCTGGGCGAGCATGCGGCGGGACTCGTGCAGTTTCGCCCGCAGTACCTCCACCTGGTAGGCGAGGTCCTCGGCATGCTCGACTGCCTTGTCCCGCTCCTTCCGAGTCCGACCCATCTCGGCCTCGAACTGGGAGAGGTGATCGTCAGCCTCGTAGCGGTCGTTGCCCCGCACTCCGCGGTCCCATCCATCTCCTGGTCGCGTCCTCGACCGGGCCGGGGCCGGGCTCCGGTATCCCGGGCGCCGGTCCGACTGGTCCTTGCATCCGCAGCCGGTGGACGGCTCCCCGCCATGTCGGGGCCGCCCGCCGCGGTCGTCGGAGTCCGGGGCGCGGGAGCGCGGGGATGCCGCGTTCCCCCGTCCGAGTGGACTCCTGGGCGAACTCTTGCCTTGTGGAGAATGGTGACAGATCCGTCTTGCGACTGTTCAGCCGTGCCCGCGTAATGGACTCCCCTTGCGACGGGCCGACCACCGGAGGGCGGACGGGCCTGTCTTCGGCCGTGCCCGTCGCCTCCGTCCCCCGGAGCCGTCGCGCACCTGGGCATTGTAGTGGGAGCGCACTGCGGGGGAATGGCCGCAGGGGTGTTTTCCGGCTCTTCCCGCCAGGTTACTGACGGGTCATGACCGACGGGCCGTCGGTCGCCGCCGGGGCGGGGCCCGCCCCGGGGCGGGCCGGGAGGGGATCAGTGCTCGTCGTGGCCCTGCTGCGCGGAGGTCACCAGCTCGGTCAGGACGCCCCCGCAGTCCTTGGGGTGGAGGAAGGTGATCCGCGACCCCATCGAGCCGATCCGCGGCTGGTCGTAGAGGACCCGGACGCCCTTGTCCCGGATGGCCTCGGAGTCGCCGTCCACGTCGGCGGTGCCGAAGGCGATGTGGTGCACGCCCTCGCCGTTCTTCTCCAGCCACTTGGCCACGGTGGAGTCGGGCCGGGTGGGCTCCAGCAGCTGGAGGTAGGAGGCGCCGCCGTCGTCGGTGCCGTTGATCCTGAGCATGGCCTCGCGGACGCCCTGCTCCTCGTTGACCTCGGAGTGGAAGACCTCGAAGCCGTAGGTGGCGCGGTAGAACTCGACCGTCTTGTCGAGGTCTCGGCAGGCGATGCCGATGTGGTCGATGCGGGTCAGCACGACGGCCTCCGGGGTGGGGAAGGGCGGTGGGAAAGGTGCATCAAGTGCAGCGCATGGCCCGCGCCGTACGCCAGTACCGGGCGTGCGAGCCTGCTCACACGGCGGGCGGTTCACCCGGAGCGGGTCGGCACGGTGTTGACTGGAGGGTGCCAGTGCGCTCGATCACACCGTCGCTCCGGTGACGGGCGGGTAACAGGTCAGTACATTGAGCGCATCCTCACCTGGCCACGACGTGCGAAGGGGCCCGTCCCATGACCAACACCACCTCTGTGATCGTTGCCGGTGCGCGGACCCCGATGGGCCGCCTGCTGGGCTCCCTCAAGGGCTTCTCCGGCGCCGACCTCGGCGGCGTCGCGATCAAGGCCGCTCTGGAGCGGGCCGGGATCACCGGCGAGCAGGTCCAGTACGTGATCATGGGCCAGGTGCTCCAGGCCGGCGCGGGCCAGATCCCGGCCCGCCAGGCCGCCGTCAAGGCCGGCATCCCGATGAACGTCCCGGCGCTGACCATCAACAAGGTCTGCCTCTCCGGCCTCGACGCCATCGCGCTGGCCGACCAGCTGATCCGCGCCGGGGAGTTCGACATCGTGGTGGCCGGCGGCCAGGAGTCGATGACCAACGCCCCGCACCTGCTGCCGAAGTCCCGCGAGGGCTTCAAGTACGGCGCGATCGCGATGCTCGACGCGATGGCCCACGACGGCCTCACCGACGCCTACGAGAACATCCCGATGGGCGAGTCCACCGAGAAGCACAACACCCGCCTGGGCATCCCGCGCGAGGTGCAGGACGAGATCGCCGCCGCCTCCCACCAGCGGGCCGCCAAGGCGCAGGCCGACGGGGTCTTCGACGCCGAGATCACCCCGGTCGCCATCCCGCAGCGCAAGGGCGAGCCGGTGCTGTTCAGCCAGGACGAGGGCATCCGCGCGGACACCACCGTCGAGGGCCTGGCCAAGCTGCGCCCGGCCTTCGCCAAGGACGGCACGATCACCGCCGGCACCTCCTCGCAGATCTCCGACGGCGCCGCCGCCGTGGTCGTGATGAGCAAGGCCAAGGCCGAGGAGCTGGGCCTGACCTGGATCGCCGAGATCGGCGCCCACGGCAACGTGGCCGGCCCGGACAACTCGCTCCAGTCGCAGCCGTCCAACGCGATCAAGCACGCGCTGGCCAAGGAGGGCCTGGAGGTCGCCGACCTCGACCTGATCGAGATCAACGAGGCCTTCGCGGCCGTCGCCCACCAGTCCATGAAGGACCTGGGCGTCTCCTCCGACATCGTCAACGTCAACGGCGGCGCCATCGCGCTCGGCCACCCGATCGGGATGTCCGGCGCCCGCGTGGTGCTGACCCTGGCGCTGGAGCTGCAGCGCCGCGGCGGCGGGGTCGGCGCGGCCGCGCTGTGCGGTGGCGGCGGCCAGGGCGACGCGCTGATCGTGCGCGTCCCGAAGGCCTGACCGGCCGATCGCTCCAGGGCTGCGGACCGCGAGTGGCGGTCCGCAGCCCCTTTCGGCATTCGACGGCATTGCGCTAGGAGCTCCTGATGATCGATGTCGCCACGCTGGTCGAGCAGGCCCGGGAGGGCCGGCCGCGGGCGGTCGCCCGGCTGATCACGCTGGTCGAGAACGCCGCGCCGCAGCTGCGGGAGGCGATGGCCGCGCTCGCGCCGCACACCGGGCGGGCGTACACGGTGGGCCTGACCGGCTCGCCGGGGGTCGGCAAGTCCACCTCCACCTCGGCGCTGGTCTCCGCCTACCGGCGGCTCGGCAAGCGGGTCGGGGTGCTGGCCGTCGACCCGTCCTCGCCGTTCTCCGGCGGCGCGCTGCTGGGCGACCGGGTCCGGATGCAGGACCACGCCACCGACCCGGAGGTGTTCATCCGCTCGATGGCCACCCGCGGCCACCTCGGCGGGCTCTCCTGGGCGGCGCCGCAGGCGCTGCGGGTGCTGGACGCGGCCGGCTGCGAGGTGATCCTGGTGGAGACCGTCGGGGTGGGCCAGTCCGAGGTCGAGGTCGCCGCCCAGGCCGACACCACCGTGGTGCTGCTGGCCCCCGGGATGGGTGACGGCATCCAGGCCGCCAAGGCCGGGATCCTGGAGATCGGCGACGTCTTCGTGGTCAACAAGGCCGACCGGGACGGCGCCGACGCCACCGCCCGGGAGCTCAACCACATGCTGGGCCTCGGCGAGGCCCGGGAGCCGGGGGACTGGCGTCCGCCGATCGTCAAGACCGTCGCGGCCCGCGGCGAGGGCGTGGACGAGGTGGTCGAGGCGCTGGAGAAGCATCGGGCCTGGCTGGAGGAGCACGGCGAGCTCGCCGCGCGGCGCCGCCGCCGGGCCGCCGAGGAGATCGAGGCGATCGCCCTGGCCGAACTGCGCGCCCGGATCGGCGACCTGCGCGGGGACCGGCGGCTGGCCGTCCTGGCCGAACGGGTGGCCGAGGGCGCGCTGGACCCGTACGGCGCGGCCGACGAACTGGTCGCCGGCCTGACCGCGAGCTGAGACGCGGTCCGCCCCGCCGCGACGGTGGTCGTGGCGGGGCGGGGTGGTGCGGGGGCGGCGCTACGGCTTGCCGCGCAGGCCGCGGAGGTGTTCGGCGATGGGGGCGAGGGCCTGGTACATGTCGTCGAGCTGCTCCGGGGTGAAGCGGTCGATGAAGTGGGCGCGGACGCTGCGCACGTGGTCCGGGGCGACCCGCTGCATGGTCTCCCAGCCGTGTTCGGTGAGGTGGGCGTAGAGGCCGCGGCGGTCGCCGGGGCACTCCTGGCGCAGGACCAGGCCGGCGTTCTCCATCCGGGTGATCTGGTGGGAGAGGCGGCTCTTCGACTGGAGGGTGGCGGTCGCGAGGTCGGTCATCCGCATCCGGCGGTCCGGCGCCTCCGAGAGCACCACCAGGATCTCGTAGTCGTTGATCGCGAGGTTGTGCGGCTGGAGTTCGCGGCTGAGCTGGTAGTCCAGCAGCTTGGCGACCTCCAGATGGGCGCGCCACATCCGCTGCTCCCTGGCGGTCAGCCAGGGAGTCTCCTCCTCGGGCTGCGGCGGAGGGGTGTCCGCAGTGTCGATCGTGTGCGTATCCATGCCCCCAGCATAGCCGATTTAGTTCAATCTTGTACAAGTTTACAGACCGAAACGTCGGCCGAGGTCGCCCAGGTTACCGAGCCCGGGGATGTTGGGATTCCCGCCGCCGTGCCCGGCCGTGCCCGGCTGGGACGGCACGCCGCCCATCGGCACGCCCGCCTCGGCACCGACCGCGCCGACCGACCGCTCGGCCAGGAGTTTTTCACTCGATTGCAGCAGCACCTGGCCGGCGCCGATGAACTCGAACTGGTGCTCCTCGCCGGAGGCCCCGCCGAAGCCGGTCAGCCGGCGCAGGCCGCCGATCAGCCCGTGCATGTAGTCGTGGTCGTAGTGGTGGCACGGCGCCGGGCAGTCCGCCCAGCCGACCAGCGCCTGCGGGTCGACCCGGATCGGCGGCTCGACGAAGTGCACCGGCCCGTTGGAGGCGGCGACGAAGCGGCCGGTGCCGATCAGGGTCAGGAAGCCCGGGATGATCGACTGCTTGAGCCGCAGCGTCGGGTCGAAGGCCAGCAGGTTGCCGGAGCGGACGGTCAGGTTGCCCTCGTCCAGGTCGTACGAGTTGAGGTCGAACGCCCGGTCGGCCAGCAGCAGCTTGCCCCGGCCCTCGGCGACCACCCAGTCCGCCGCGTGCATCGGCGAGTTGAAGTGCTGCCCGAGCATCCGGTCGATCGCCCCGGCGCCGACGCCCTTGAAGGTGATGTCGCCGTAGTAGGCGACCATCTTGCCCTTCTGGAGGAAGTACGAGCCGTTCAGGTCGACCGAGAAGGCGTACGGGTTGACGTTGTCGCCGGCCGGCAGGCTGTGGGCGTCCCACACCACCGGTCCGGTGCCGCCGTGGCCGGTCGGCAGCGGGGCCACCGGTCCGCCGAACTGCTCCTGGGCGTAAGGCTGTTGCTGCTGGTGCGGCTGCTGGTACGGCGGCGGGGCCTGCTGGCCGTACGGCTGCTGCGGCGGCGGGGGGTAGCCGCCGGGCGGGGGCGGCGGGTAGCCCTGCGACGGGCCGTAGTTCGGCGGGGGCGGCGGGACCGCGAAGCCGGGCTGGGTCGGCTGGTTGTGCGGGGAGCCGTACGGGGGCTGCGGCGGGTGGGACATCAGAGCTTCTCCTCGCTCGCCTGGACGTACACCGCGCCCTGCCCGGACAGTTCCAGCTGGAACGCCTCGCCCGAGCCGCGGCCGATCATGTCGCGCCAGCCCAGCGCCGTGGACAGCTTGTTGCGCACGTCGCCGCGGTGCGCCACGTACGCCTGGGGGTCGACGTGCACCGACTGGCCGGGGACGATCGGCAGCTCGAAGACGCCGCCGTGGGCCATCACCGCGACCGCGCCCTGGCCCTCCAGCTTGGTGGTGAACAGGCCCTGCCCGGTGACCTGGCCGCGGACCATGCCCATCACCCCGCCCTGCGAGCCCATGAACATGGTGGACTGCCGCAGCGTGCCCTCGAAGGCGAGCAGCCGGTCCGCCTCGACGTAGAGGGTGTCGCCGAACAGGTCGATCACGTGGACGTGGTGGCCGCCGTGGCCGAACATCACCCGGCCCTGGCCCTCGACGGTCATCAGCGGGGTGTCCTCGTTGGCCACCCGGCGGCCGATCATCGACATCACGCCGCCCTGGCCGCCGGTGATGTTCGGCGTGAAGCGGACGTCGCCGCTGTACGCGAGCATCGCGCCGCGCTGGCTGAACAGCCGCTGCCCGGGTAGGACCTGGGCCTCGACCATCTTGCCGTTGATCTTCGTGAAGCCCATCAGACGTCGCCCCCGATGGTGACCTTCTCGGAGGGCTGGACGTACACCAGGCCCTCGCCGGTGAACTCGATCTGGACGGCCTCGCCGCCGCCCTCGCCGATGATCGTCGTCCAGCCCGCGCCCGACTTCAGGCTGCGCTGCAGGGTGCCGGTGTGCGCGACGTACGCGCCCGGGTCCACCCGCAGCGGCATGCTCTTGTCGACCCGCAGGATGACGGCCGGCCCGTTGGAGGTGACCGCCGCCCAGCCGTGGCCCTCCACCTTGGTGGTGAACAGGCCGTTGCCGGAGGACATGCCGTTGAGCCCGGTGAAGCTGGTGCCGGTGTGCAGGGTCGACTCGGTGCAGAGCAGGTTGTCCGATTCGACGTACAGCGTCTCGCCGTTCAGCCGGACCAGATTGATCTCGGTGGCCTTGTCGGCGAAGTAGCAGGTGCCCTGTCCCTTCACCTCCATGACCGTCATCTTCTCGCCGGTCAGCCGGCGGGTGACCATGCCGCGCAGGCCGTCCCCGCCGCCGGTCAGTTTCTTGAAGGCCATCTGCCCGGTGTAGGCGACCATCGAACCGTTTCGCGCCTTGACGGCGTCCCCGCCCAAATCGACGGCGAGCACGCGCGATCCCTGGAGTCTGAACTGTGCCACGGCCGCAATCTAGCCGCTGCGGCCGTGGTCCGGGGAGGGTGCGCGGGCCAACTGGTACCGGCCTGCGACAAACGCGCCGGTCAGGCCGGGGCGCGCGCCCCGCTCAGGCTCGGGCGTGCGCCCCCTGTCCGGGGCGCGGAACGGTGCCGGCCGCCTGCTCGACCTCCAGCAGCGAGGCCGAGTGGCGCTCCGCCTCGAAGGCCACCACGCCGCCGCGCAGTCCGAACAGGCGCTTGGAGAGCATGATCCAGAGGACCGCCGCGATGTTCAGCACCAGGGTGCAGACCTTGAGCGCGCTGACGTGGTGGCTCAGCTCGTAGCCCTCCAGGGGGAGGAAGGCCGCGGTGGCGACCACCGTCAGGTACTCGGCCCAGCGCTTGTTCAGCCACAGGCCGACCGCTTCGACGATCTCGATCACCGCGTAGGCGATCAGGGCGCCCGCGACGATCAGCAGGGTGCTCTTCTTGAAGTCGAAGGTCTTGCGGATGGTCTCGACGATCGGGGCGTGTTCGAGGTCCCAGTGGAAGTGGTCGGTGACCGGCCTGAAGACCGTGAGGTTCTCGTCGAACACCCGGTGCACCGCGTCCTGGCTGTTGGAGAACTTCCACACGGCCCAGGCGACGACGATGATCAGCAGCCCGCGCAGCACCCGTTCGACGGCCAGGAAGCGCAGGATGAACAGGTCCCGCAGCGCCTTGCCGCGCGGCACCAGCGGCGCGTCCTCGGCCGGGCCGGAGCCGTGCGGCTCGCCCAGCGCGAAGTCGCCGCAGCGCAGGCAGCGCCAGGCGTCGCCGAGGGCGGTGGAGGCGTGCAGCCGGGAGGCCAGTTCGGGTTCCGTCGGCGCGTAGGTGGTGTGACCGCGCCTGGCGCAGGTCCTGCGGTCCCAGTCGAGCTTGAGCATGTGGCGACTACCCCCGTGTGCGATGCGTCGGCGCCCGGATCGGTGGGCGCGCGGGCAGCAGGATAGGGGTTCCCGGTGACGGGCGGTCGCGCCCGGAGGCGTTCCGGCACACAGCTGTGACAGGGCGGGCGGGCGCTGTGAGATCGGGCACGGTGGCCACCCCCGGCCGGGGGTCCGTACGTGTGCTCGGCGATAATGGCCGGAATGCTTGTGAGTTGCTTCACAAGCGCGCCCGCGCCGCCGACCCCCGTATTGAGGTATCCATCGTGAACAGCAGCGCCGTCCACCGCCTGCGCCTGGTCTCCGGCCCCGAAGGGGTCTCCTTCATCCTGCTGCTGATCTGCTCGGTGCTGAAGCGGACCACCTCGTTCGACGCCGTCCCGGTGATGGGCATGGTCCACGGCGTCCTGTTCATCCTCTACGCGGTCTTCTGGATCCAGGCCTGGCAGGCGCAGAAGTGGGACGCCAAGCGCGGCGTCCTGATGTTCGTGCTCGCGGTGCTGCCCACCGGCGGCTTCTTCGCCGAGCGGATGCTCGCCCGCGAGGAGCGGGGCGAGCCGAAGCCCGCCACCGCCTGAGCCCCGGCGTCATCGTGGACGGTCGACAGGCTGCCGCGGCCTCCTCTCCCAAAGGGCCGCGGCAGCCTGTCGCCGTTTCTTACCGGGGGTGGCTCGGGCCGGTCCTGTCGGCGGTTCGCGCCGGGGCCGGTCGGGGCGTGCCGGGCACGCCCTAGTTGACGTTCACCGCGCTCCAGGCCGCGGCGACCGTGTTGTACTCGGTGCTGCTCGCGCCGTACAGGTCGGTGGCGGCCTTCAGGGTCGCGGTGCGGGCGGCCTTGTAGTTGGTGGTGGAGGTCATGTAGACGGTCAGGGCGCGGTACCAGATCGCGGCCGCCTTGGTCCGGCCGATGCCGGTCACCGTCGAGCCGTTGGACGTCGGGCTGTTGTAGCTGACCCCGTTGATGACCTTCGCCCCGCTGCCCTCGGCGAGCAGGAAGAAGAAGTGGTTGGCGACGCCCGAGGAGTAGTGGACGTCCTTGTTGCCGACGGTGGAGGACCAGTTGTCGGCCGAGGCGCCGTCCTTGGAGGGCTTGTCCATGTAGCGCAGCGGGGTGCCGTTGCCGTTGATGTTGAGCTTCTCGCCGATGAGGTAGTCCGGCGGGTCGGCCGGGAGGTTGGCGGACCACTCGACCATGGTGCCGAAGATGTCCGAGGTGGCCTCGTTGAGGCCGCCGGACTCGCCCGAGTAGATCAGGCCGGCGGTGGCGGAGGTGACGCCGTGGCTCATCTCGTGGCCGGAGACGTCGATGGCGGTCAGCGGGTGGGTGTTGCTCGCGCCGTCGCCGTAGGTCATGCAGAAGCAGGAGTCGTCCCAGAACGCGTTGACGTAGTTGGTGCTGTAGTGGACGCGGCTCGCGGCGCCGACGCCGTTGTTCTTGATGCCGTTGCGGCCGAAGGTGTTCTTGTAGTAGTCCCAGGTCGCCGCGGCGCCGTACTGGGCGTCGACCGCGGCGGACTCGCGGTTGGAGGGCGTGCCGTTGCCGAAGCTGTTGGTGGTGTTGCTGAAGAGCGTTCCGCTGCCCGAGGTGCCGCCCTTCAGGTCGGTGGTGGACTGGTTGCCCCGGGAGGCGTCCTTGAGCTGGTAGTTCGAACCGCTCTGGGTGGTGGTCAGCGTGACGGTGCCGACGTTGACGCCCTTGCCGGTGCCGGTGGCGGTCTGCACCTTCTCGTCGCTGGCGAGCACCTGGCCGGTGGCGGCGTCGGTGATCACTTCCTGGCGGCTCGGGGTGCCGTCCGAGCGCTGGCCCGAGACCACCGTGCGGTGGGCCAGGCGCGGGGTGCCGTCGGCGGCCCAGACGACCAGCTCGGGAGCGCCGGCGCCGTCGACCCGGCTGAGCGCCGCCTCGTCCGCGTCGGCGGTGATGCCGACGGTCGCCCGCACCGCGGCGGTGGCCGCCTCGGCGGCCTGCGGCGCGGCGAGGCCCGGGGTGAGGCTGGGCACCGACAGCCGGCCGGCGAAGGCCTGGTCGACGGACTTCACCGAGCCGTCGGCCTTCTGGTGGACGACCAGGTCGCCGCCGATGACCGGCAGGCCCGCGTAGGTCCGGTCGTACCGCAGGTGGCGGGTGCCGTCCTTGTCCACCACGACGTCCTTGGGCACCAGCTTCTCCTGGCCGCCGAGGGCGAGGGCCTGGGCGACCGGGGCGCTCTGCCCGGAGGCCAGCGCCAGCAGCGCGGACTGCTGCTGGGCCGGCGAGGGGGCGGCGGCCTGGGCGGGGGCGGCGGCGATCTGGATGACGCCGGCCAGCAGGGCGGTGGCGGAGAGTACGGCTCCGACAGTCAGCTTTCGCTTCACGTGCGGGGGTTCCTTCCACGAGACCCGCGGGTGCGTGCGGGTGCGCCGCGTACCGGGGCGCCGGGGTTGGCGCCTTGGGGCGGTAGGGCGCGGACGTGCCGGTCCCGTGCGGTTCCTGACGCTCCGCCGGGTGTGGGTGGGGGCGGCGGAGGGTCGGACGGGACTTGGTCAGAAGCATGACAATCGTTGGCAGGGATGGACAGGGTGCCTCCGGGGATTGGCCAGGAACCGCCAATCCCGGTACGGATGGTTCGGTTGCCGCCCGCTGCCCGGTTTCGGCGGTTCGTCCCCCTGGCGGGACTCCGCCAGCCGCCCGGCCTTGACAGCCCTCCGCAACGGCCGGACGCCCGGGCCCTCCCCATGGAGGTCCCGGGCGTCCGGTGCGCCTGTGCGGTGCGTCAGTTGACGTTGACGGCGCTCCAGGTGGCGGCGACGGCGCTGTACTCGGCGCTGCTCGCGCCGTACAGGTCGGCGGCGGCCTTGAGGGTGCCGGTGCGGGCGCCCGCGTAGTTGGTGGTGGAGGTGAAGTAGGTGGTCAGCGCGCGGTACCAGATCTGCGCGGCCTTGTCCCGGCCGATGCCGGCGAGGGTCGAGCCGTTGGAGGTCGGGCTGTTGTAGCTGACGCCGTTGATCGTCTTGGCGCCGCTGCCCTCGGACAGCAGGTAGAAGAAGTGGTTGGCGACGCCGGACGAGTAGTGGACGTCCTTGTTGCCGACGGTGGAGGACCAGTAGTCGGCCGAGGCACCGTCCTTGGACGGCTTGTCCATGTAGCGCAGCGGGGTGCCGTCGCCGTTGATGTTGATCAGCTCGCCGATGAGGTAGTCCGGCTTGTCGGCGGGCAGGTTGGCGTAGAACTCGACCATGGTGCCGAAGATGTCCGAGGTGGCCTCGTTGAGGCCGCCGGACTCGCCCGAGTAGTTGAGGTTGGCGGTGGCGGAGGTGACGCCGTGGCTCATCTCGTGGCCGGCCACGTCCAGCTCGGTCAGCGGGTGGGTGTTGCTCGTGCCGTCGCCGTAGGTCATGCAGAAGCAGGAGTCGTCCCAGAACGCGTTGACGTAGTTGGAGCCGTAGTGGACCCGGCTCGCGGCGCCGACGCCGTTGTTCTTGATGCCGTTGCGGCCGAAGGTGTTCTTGTAGAAGTCCCAGGTCGCCGCGGCGCCGTACTGGGCGTCGACCGCGGCGGACTCCGCGTTGGAGGCCAGGCCGTTGCCGAAGCTGTTGGTGGTCTTGGCGACCAGGGTGCCGGAGCCGGAGGTCTTGCCCTTCAGGGTGTAGGTGGCCTGCCCGCCGCGGCTCGCGTCCTTGAGCTGGTAGCTCGAACCGCTCTGGGTGGTGGTCAGCGGGACGGTGCCGACGAAGACGCCCTTGCCGGTGCCGGAGGCGGTCCGGACCTGCTCGTGGCTGGAGAGCACCTGGCCGCTCGCCGCGTCGGTGACCAGCAGCTGGCGGCTCGGGGTGCCGTCGGCGCGCAGGCCCTCGACCGTGGTGCGGTAGGCCAGGCGCGGGCTGCCGTCGGCGGCCCAGACGACCAGTTCGGCCTTGCCGGCCTGGTGGACCTCGGTCAGCGGGGACTCGTCCTCGTCGGCGGCGATGCCCACGGTGGACTGCACGGCGCCGGTCGCCTGGGCGGCGGCCTGGTCGGCGGGGATCTGCGGGGTGAGGCTCGGCACCGCGAGGGTCGCGCCGGTCGCCTTGTCCACGGAGGTGGTCGAGCCGTCGGCCTTCTGGTGCACCACCAGGTCCCCGCCCAGGACCGGGAGGCCGGCCAGGGTGCGCTCGTAGCGCAGGTGGCGGGTGCCGTCGGCGTCCACCACGGCGTCCTTGGCCACCAGTTGCTCCTGGCCGCCCAGGGCCAGGGCGTGCGCCACCTTGCCGGCCTGGCCGTTCGCCAGGGCGATCAGGTCGGCACGCTGCTGCGCGCCCTGGGACTGCGGGGCGGGGTCCGCGACGGCCACGGCGCTCACCTGGACGACGCCGGTGATCAGGGCGGTGGCGGAGAGTACGGCGACTGCGGCGAGCTTTCGCTTCACGAACGAGTCCTTCCGGGAAACCGCGAACGGACGCGGTCGCGCGGCGTTCCGGGGGGCCGGGCCGGCACCTGAGGGGCGGAACGAGCGCTGACGTGCAGGTCCCCGTGCGGTCGGAGCGGCTGTGCCACCGGTGGGTGGGGGTGGTGGCTACCGAACGGGGTTGGCCGAAAGCATGACAATCGAGCAAATCAAATGACAGGTCTTGCTCATGAATTGGCCAAGTCCCGCCACGGCCGGGGAATGTGAACGGGCGGACGAAAGGGGTGAATCGCCCGGCCTCGCAGCGGGTTGCTGTCCGAACCGAGGCCTGGTGGCACGGCGCCGGGCCGATCGGGGGTCAACCCCGGTGCGCCGGGAGCCCGTTGTCGCGCGTTCACATCGACGCAATGTCCTGGTATGGACCTGGCCGTCCGATTGGCGGGTTCCCGCCACGTGTTGCGCTTGTCCACCATCAGGACGCCTGGTAACACGCGTCCCGTCCGCCGGTACGGTAAGGAGGTGGCCAAGCCCCTCGCTCTCGACTTCGACCCGATCGCCCGCGCCGACGAGCTGTGGACCCGCCGCTGGGGCGCAGTCCCCTCGATGGCGGCGATCACCTCGGTCATGCGCGCCCACCAGATCCTGCTCTCCCGGGTGGACGCGGTGCTCAAGCCGTACGGGCTGACCTTCGCCCGCTACGAGGCCCTGGTGCTGCTGACCTTCAGCCGGACCGGCGAGCTCTCGCTCTCCAAGATCGGCGAGCGGCTCATGGTCCACCCGACCAGCGTCACCAACACCGTCGACCGCCTGGAGCGGGCCGGTCTGGTCGCCCGCCGGCCCAATCCGCTGGACGGCCGCGGCGTGCTGGCCACGATCACCGGGCGCGGCCGCGAGGTGGTCGAGGAGGCGACCGGGCGGCTGATGGCGATGGAGTTCGGGCTGGAGGAGTACGGCGAGGAGCAGTGCCGCCAGGTCTTCGATCTGCTCAGGCCGCTGAGGGTGGCCGCCGGCGACTTCACCGATCCGGGCGAGGGGGCTGCGAAGGGGACGGCGTGAGGGCGGCTACCCTCGTTGGAGCGGTGCGCGGATCCGGGCGTACCGGCCGATGCTGCCGAGCGACGCGAGGAAGATCATGAAGGCGACCCCCCTGCTGGGCTGGTACCGGGCCCTGGCCGTTGCGACCGGTGTGGCGCTGCTGGTGTTCTGCGGCTTCATGGTCGCGAAGTACGGCTTCGGTGCGGCCGAGGACGTGACCACGTACGTCGCGATGCTGCACGGCTACCTCTACATCGGGTACTTCGTGGTGACCTTCCTGCTCGGGCAGAAGCTGAAGTGGCCGATGGGCCGGCTGGTGCTGACCCTGGCGGCGGGCTGCATCCCCTTCCTCTCCTTCGTCTTCGAGCGCAAGGTGGCCCGCGAGGCCGCCGAGAAGCTCCCGGCGGGCGGCGCCGCCCGCCAGCCGGCCGGGGTCTGAGCCCCGCCGCCCGCGCCGCCGAGAGCGCCCCTCCCCGATCAAGGGGGAGGGGCGCTCTCGGCGTTTCGTGGGTCCTTCGGAGTGGATTCCGGGCCGTGCGGGCGGTCGTCCATCGACAAGTACTAGGACGTCCGAGTAAATTGTTAGGACGTCCTACTAGTTGTGCCGCCCGTCGCCGTGGCGGCCGTACGGAGCGGAGTTCGGGGTCATGGACGCCGAGGAGATCGAGCGCGGCCGGCAGCGTTGGCAGCAGCGGTACGACAAGGCCCGCAAGCGGGACGCGGACTTCACCACCCTCTCCGGTGACGAGGTCGAGCCGGTCTACGGCCCGCCCGCCGGGCAGGCCCACGAGGGCTTCGAGCGGATCGGCTGGCCGGGCGAGTATCCGTACACCCGCGGCCTGCACCCGACCGGCTACCGGGGCCGCACCTGGACCATCCGCCAGTTCGCCGGCTTCGGCAACGCCCAGCAGACCAACGAGCGCTACCGGATGATCCTGGACGCCGGCGGCGGCGGCCTCTCGGTCGCCTTCGACATGCCCACCCTGATGGGCTACGACTCGGACGACCCGAAGTCGCTCGGCGAGGTCGGCCACTGCGGCGTGGCCATCGACTCGGCCGCCGACATGGAGGTGCTGTTCGACGGCATCCCGCTCGGCGAGGTCACCACCTCGATGACGATCAGCGGCCCGGCCGTGCCGGTCTTCTGCATGTACCTGGTCGCCGCCGAGCGCCAGGGCGTGGACCCGGCGGTGCTCAACGGCACCCTCCAGACGGACATCTTCAAGGAGTACATCGCGCAGAAGGAGTGGCTCTTCGCCCCCGAGCCGCACCTGCGCCTGATCGGCGACCTGATGGCCTACTGCGCCGAGGGCATCCCCGCGTACAAGCCGCTGTCGGTCTCCGGCTACCACATCCGCGAGGCCGGGGCGACGGCCGCGCAGGAGCTGGCGTACACCCTCGCGGACGGCTTCGGCTACGTCGAGCTGGGCCTGTCCCGCGGCCTGGACGTGGACGTCTTCGCGCCCGGCCTGTCCTTCTTCTTCGACGCGCACCTGGACTTCTTCGAGGAGATCGCCAAGTTCCGCGCCGCGCGCCGGATCTGGGCCCGCTGGATGCGCGACCGCTTCGGCGCCAAGACCGACAAGGCGCAGTGGCTGCGCTTCCACACCCAGACCGCCGGCGTCTCGCTGACCGCGCAGCAGCCGTACAACAACGTGGTCCGCACCGCCGTGGAGGCACTGGCCGCGGTGCTCGGCGGCACCAACTCGCTGCACACCAACGCCCTGGACGAGACCCTGGCGCTGCCCTCCGAGCAGGCCGCCGAGATCGCCCTGCGCACCCAGCAGGTGCTGATGGAGGAGACCGGCGTCGCCAACGTGGCCGACCCGCTGGGCGGTTCCTGGTACGTCGAGGCGCTGACCGACCGGATCGAGCAACAGGCCGAGGCGATCTTCCAGCGGATCCTCGACAAGGGCCGCGAGGACCACGAGATCGGCCCGATCACCTCCGGCATCCTGCGCGGCATCGAGGAGGGCTGGTTCACCGGGGAGATCGCCGAGGCGGCCTTCCAGTACCAGCAGTCGGTGGAGAAGGGCGACAAGCGCGTGGTCGGCGTCAACTGCCACCCGCGCAGCGTCACCCCCGAGCTGGAGATCCTGCGGGTCAGCCACGAGGTCGAGCGCGAGCAGGTCCGGGCGCTGGGCGAGCGCAAGGCGGCCCGGGACGAGGCGGCCGTCCGCGCCGGGCTGGACGCCATGCTGGCGGCGGCCCGCTCGGGCGAGTCGATGATCCCGCCGATGCTGGACGCGGTGCGCGCCGAGGCGACGCTGGGCGAGATCTGCAACGCGCTGCGGCAGGAGTGGGGGACGTACCAGGAGAACGCGATGTTCTGAGGCCGAGGCCGAGGCCGCGGCCGCGGCCTGCCATTCGCCCTCGTGGCCGGGAGGTGGACGTGCCCTTCCGGGGAGGGCTTGGCCCTCTCGCCTGCCCCTCCGCCGTGCGCTCAGCCGGCGAGCAGCGGTCCGAGCAGCAGGTCGGTGAAGCGGCGGGTCCACTCCGGGGTGATCGGCTCGCCGCTGACCAGGACGCGGTGCTCGACGGTGCCGGCGATGGTGTCGAAGATGATGTCGACCTCCTCGCGGGCCGAGTCGGCGTCGCAGTCCGCCCCGAGTTCTCCGCGCGCCTGGGCGGCCGCCCGGCCCTGGCGGACCAGCCGCTTCTGCGGATCCACGATGGACTCGCGGATCCGGCGCCGCAGCTGGCGGTCGCGGGTCCCCTCGGCGAACAGCGCGAGCAGCGCGGCCTGGGTCTCCGGGCGGGCCAGCAGATCGGCGAACTGGGCCACCACGGCCTCGATGTCGGCCCGCAGGCTGCCGAGGTCGGGCATCACCAGGTCGTCGAAGAGGGTGGCGACGGCGTCCACCACGAGCTCGTTCTTGGACGGCCAGCGGCGGTAGAGGGTGGTCTTGGCGACCCCGGCGCGGCTCGCCACGTGGCCCATGGTCAGTCCGCCCCAGCCGAGTTCGGCCAGCGCCTCGCGGGTGGCGTCGAGGATCGCGCGGTCGGCGGCGGCGCTGCGGGGGCGGCCCTTGGCCCGGGCGGCGCCCGCGGGTTCCGGGGTGGCGGCGGCCCGGTGGGGGGCCGCGCCGGCCGGGTCGGGGCAGGTCCGGGCCGTGGGCTCGGCGCGCTCCACGCCGTCCGGGCTCGCTGGGGGCTGGGCGGCCGGCACCGGGCCTCCTCGCGCTTTACTGGTAAGTAACTTGGGTGGGGTTGGTAACGGTAGCGACTGTTCGCCCGTTCGGGCAGCGGGGCGGCCCGGGAAAGTGGGGCAGGTCACGTCCCCGAACCGCCGGTGGGGCTTGCGGGCGGGGCACCGGCTCCAGTTACGCTACGACTCGTAGCGAAAGCAGTGACAACCAGGCGCCGCATCCCGTGGGACGGGAGCGGCGCGGGCGCGGGTGGGGATCCGCGCCGAACGGTCCAGGCTACCGGGGGAGCGGCACCGCGCCCGGAATTCCGCGCCGCGCGGTCCGCGCGGGGCGACTTTCCGGAGGATGGTGCCCGCGAGCAGCGCGGACGGGGGAGGATGGTGCCATGCAGCCACGGAATTCGCGTCTCAACAGCTCCGCCCTGCGCGGCGCGGTCGACCTCGCCGCAGTGAAGGCGGCCGGCGAAGCCGCCCAGAAGGC
The DNA here is from genome assembly GCF_042798815.1 of Kitasatospora sp. NPDC057738. Lineage (NCBI taxonomy): Bacteria > Bacillati > Actinomycetota > Actinomycetes > Kitasatosporales > Streptomycetaceae > Kitasatospora > Kitasatospora sp. NPDC057738. The sequence goes on from NZ_JBHVJT010000007.1 coordinate 83,676, forward strand.
CGAGCAGGCCCGGGCCGAGCGGGCCCGACAGGCGGCCGCCGCCGATTCGGCCGGAGCCGCCCCCGCCCAGTCCGCCCACCAGCTCGTCATCGACGTCACCGAGGACACCTTCGAGACCGAGGTCGTCCAGCGCTCCACCGAAGTGCCGGTCGTCATCGACTTCTGGGCCGAGTGGTGCGGGCCCTGCAAGCAGCTGAGCCCGATCCTGGAGGACCTGGCCGAGGAGTACGCCGGCCGCTTCGTGCTCGCCAAGATCGACGTGGACGCCAACCAGCTGCTCTCCCAGCAGTTCGGCATCCAGGGCATCCCGGCCGTGATGGCCGTGGTGGCCGGCCAGCTGGTGCCGCTGTTCCAGGGCGCGGAGAGCGCCGCCAACATCCGCAAGATCCTGGACCAGCTGATCCTGGTCGCCGAGCAGCGCTTCGGCGTGGCCGGCGGCGCGGCCGTCCCGGGCGAGGCCGAGGCCGCCGCGCCGCAGCGTCCCGAGGACCCGGCGCTGTCCGCCGCGCACGACGCGCTGGACTCCGGTGACCTGGGCGGTGCCATCCGGGCGTACCAGAACGTGCTGATCGAGCAGCCGGGCAACACCGAGGCCAAGCTGGGCCTGGCCCAGGCCGAGCTGCTGAAGCGGATCGAGGGCCTGGACCTCCAGGCCGTCCGGGCGGCCGCCGCCGCCGACCCGAAGGACGTCGAGGCCCAGCTCAAGGCGGCCGACCTGGACCTGGTCGGCGGTCACGTCGAGGACGCCTTCGGGCGTTTGGTGACCACCGTCGGGCGGACGGCCGGTGAGGACCGGGACGCCGCCCGGCTGCGCCTGCTGGAGCTGTTCGAGGTGATCGGCGTGGAGGACCCGCGGGTCGTCGCGGCCCGTACGGCGCTGGCGCGCGTGCTGTTCTGAGTCCGGATCAGGCCCGCCGTCTGGCACGGCGGATGACCTGCGGTGTCGCTGGGGATTTGGCGACAATCCGGTCAACCGAACAGAGGTTTACCAAATCTTGATTTCACCCGCGGGTGGTCACCATGTGTGACCACCCGCGGGTGTTTCGCTGGTGTTTCCGGCGGATTTCGCCATCACGATTCCTTCAAGGCGTCACACAGGGTGCGGCTCGGGTCGATTTCATGATCAACGTCACCTGATGTTGCATTACCCGTCAGTAAGGAACCTCTTGTGCTTCGCCCGGGATTCAAGCACGATCGGCCACGCCCGGTCCCAGACTCCACCTCCGCCGACCCCGGTCGGCCACGCGGAGCGCGGGATCCCCACCGGGTGATCCGCCGGCCCCGGCCGGCGGGAGGGAGGGCAGGGGGGTATCCGCGGTCCCACGGCGGTTCCTGTCCTTCGACCGGCCGCGCGGCCCTGCGCGGTCGCTGGTTGTCGCTCGGGGGTGATCGCCGATGTCGTCGGTCCTGCCCGCCGCCCCGCAAGGTCGGCCGGTGCTCGGACGGGACGCCCGCTGCACGCGGGTCGCTCCCGCGTCCGACGACGCCCAAGGCGCTCTCCGCTACCGAGGACGTAGCTCTCTCCCATCCCAGGCCCCCACCGGTGCGGGACGCACCGCCGGGGAGCCGGAGATGTACGTCCTAGAAGGAGGACTCGCATGTCCCAGACCTACGGCAAGACCCGCTGGAAGCGCTTCGCCCTGGTGATGGTGCCGAGCGTCGCGGCCACCGCGATGGTCGGCATCTCGATCGCCAACAACGCGCTGGCGGCTTCGTTCAGCGTGTCCGGCCAGAGCTTCAAGGTCACCACGCCGGAGCTGCACGGCAAGAACTTCGCCCAGTTCGGCTCGATCGACGCGGAGACGAACGGCACTCCGCACCCGGTCGCCGTCTCGGCCTTCGACGAGGCCACCATCAAGGGCCTCTGCCAGTCGGTGGTGACCGACCCCAACGTCATCCCCCACCTGCCGTGGAAGCTGCCCAAGATCGTCCTGCGCCTGGAGGCCGGCAACAGCGACGACGTCAACAAGCAGGTCTACGCCAAGAACCTGCTGATCGACCTCGACCAGCTGAACGCCGACGCCGAGTTCACCAACATCAACATCGGCCAGGACGCCTCGACCCTCAAGGGCTCGGCCACCCAGGGCTGGCAGTCCAAGCTCGGCGGCCTGCCGTCCGGGCAGACCGGCTTCGCCCAGGCCGCCGAGAAGGCCGACCTGTACAACGTGCAGCAGACCGCCTGGGCCACCTCGGCCGGCACCTTCAAGCTCCAGGGCCTGAAGCTCGCGCTGCACACCGACGGTTCCGGCGAGTGCTACTAAGCCGCTGACGGCGGCGGACCGGGCCCGGTCCGCCCGCCACGACGGCACCTGCGGGACCGGGGACGGTGCGTGCGCCGTCCCCGGATCCCGTGTCTCGTCCATCCCCTCGTTCACACCATCGAGGAGCTGCACCGTGTCCAGCGCCCTTGCCTCCTACCGGCCCGCCGAGCACGAGAACCCCGCCCAGTGGCTGCGCCGGGTGTTCCGTACGTTCCGCCGGACGCGGCCGTACTACGGCGGTCTGCTGGCCATGATCGCCGGCGTCCCGATCATGTACTTCCCGTACGCCAAGCTCTCGCTGGGCGGCATGACGGTGGCCATGGCCACCACGGCGGGTGCCGGGTCACTGATCATCGGCGTGCTGCTGGTGGTGCTCGGACTGACCGCGTGGTTCCAGCCGGCCGTGCGGGTCTTCGCCGGTATCGCCACCACCCTGCTGACGCTGGTCTCGATCCCGGTCTCCAACCTGGGGGGCTTCGGGCTGGCCCTGCTGCCGGGCCTGATCGGCGGCGGGCTGATGGTCTCCTGGGCCCCGCTGCCGGAGGCCGAGGCCGGAAAGGCCGCCAAGGGCCGGCGCCGGCGCCGGGCCGAGAGCGGCGCCGGGGACGCGGCGGCCGGGAGCGCCGTCGCGCAGAGCGTCGCCACCGAGCCGGACGCCGAGCCGAACGCCGAGTCGAACGCCGAGCCGATCGCCGAGACCCGGACCGCTGCCGCGGCTGTCCCCGCGGCCGTTCCCGCGGCCGCCGAACCCGTCGCCGGAACCGCCGTCCCGAAGCAGGCCGGTGCCGTGGACCAGGAGGAGGCGCGGTGACCGGGCCGGCCGAGCAAGCCGACAACGGTACGACCGTTCCCGCGCAGCGCTCCGGCCGGCACGCGGCCCCGCGCACGCCCGTACGGGTCCGGCTGAGAGGCCGGGCGCTGGCGATGGCGGCGGTGCCGACCGCGCTGCTGATGGCCGCGGCCTACACGCCCAGCCCGGCGGTCGCCGAGTCCGCGGCGGGCAAGCCCTGCGGCACCGCTCCGGCCACCGTGCCGGACGTCGCGCCGATCGAGACGCCGGTGCCCAAGAGCGAGCTGCCGGAGCCGCCGCCGGGCCCGTCCACCGCGCCGAGCCAGGCCCCGACCACGGCGCCCCCGGCCGGTCCCTCGACCGACCCCGGCTCGGTGCCGACCCAGGTGCCGACCACCGCGCCCGCCCAGCAGCCCACCTCGCCGGTCAAGCCGTCGGCCGCCACCGCCCAGCCGTCGGTCGCCGGTTCCGCCGTCGCCGGTTCCGCCGACACCGGCACGGCGGTCCGGACCGGCCTGATCGACGACCTGGTCGGCGGCATCAGCCACCTGCTGAACCCGAACTCCGCGCCGGGCCCGACGCCGGCCACCACACCGGCGGCCACCACGGCGCCGACGGCCCCGACCGCACCCGCCCCGAGCACGGGCGCCCCGGCCCAGCCCGCCCAGCCGCAGGCCCGGGCCGCCGCCCCGCAGGCCGAGCCGCCCGCGACCCGGCCGGCCGACGACGAGCCCTCGCCCACCGCCACGCCCACCGCCGCGCCGAGCGGCAAGGCGACCGGCAGGCCGAAGCCGTCCGCGGACGCCTCGGCGACGCCCTCCGCCGGCGCCTCCGGCAGCCCGTCCGCCACGCCCACCGAGAACCCCAACTGCGATGTGGACGCCCGGTCCCTGACCGCCGGCGCGCCCGCCCCCGGGCACGTCGTCCCGGAGCAGAACTGGACCCTGAAGACCAGCCGGCTCGCCCTGCACGGCGCGGCCTTCCACGGCGTCTACGACGTGAAGACCCCGACCGGCAGCAAGCGCGTCCTGAAGTTCGTGGTCGACAGCGTGGACATCGACAACCTCGACATGTCCACCCTGGAGGGCAACGGCGTCACCTTCCACGTCCAGGGCGCCCCGGGGTCCACCTCGACGATGCGCAAGGGCCCGGTCACCATGTACGTGGAGCGGCTGTCCGGCCACCTCTCCAAGGTGCTCGGCCTGCCGATCCTGATCGACCTGGGCGAGATCACCCTCACCCCGGACACCCTGCCGCGCTGGCTGTACGACCTGATCGGCGCCATCCCGATCCCGCTGGACCTGGAGCTGACCGGCGTCACCGCCAAGCAGGCCGGTCAGTTCGGCGGCACCCTGCGGATCCCCGGGATGCGCATGTTCAACGACGACGCCCCCTACAGCGACAAGTAGCGGCGACGGGCGGCGAGGGCGACGAGCGGCGTGCGCCGCAAGGCCCGTGGGGCGGCCCTCCGGAAGGAGGACCGCCCCACGGGCGTTCGGGTCGGGCGGGCGGTCACTCGCTCCGGGTGCCGAGGTGGTGCACCTGCACCATGTTGGTGGTGCCGGGGATGCCGACCGGGACACCGGCGGTGACGATGACGGTGTCGCCCTCGCCGAGCCGGCCCAGCTTCAGCAGCTCCCGGTCGACCTGCGCGACCATCGCGTCCGTGGTGGCCACCTGCTCCGTCACGTACGCCTCGACGCCCCAGCTCAGCGAGAGCTGGTTGCGGGTGGCGGTGTCCGGGGTGAAGGCGATCACCGGGATCGGCGAGCGGTAGCGGGACAGCCGGCGGGCGGTGTCACCGGACTTGGTGAAGGCGACCAGCGCCCTGCCGTCCAGGAAGTCGCCCAGCTCGCACGCGGCGCGGGCGACCGAGCCGCCCTGGGTGCGCGGCTTGCGGCCCGGGTTGAGCGGCTGGAGGCCCTGGGAGAGCAGCTCCTCCTCGGCCTTCTCGCAGATCCGGCTCATGGTGCGGACGGTCTCGACCGGGTACTTGCCGACGCTCGACTCGGCGGACAGCATGACCGCGTCGGCGCCGTCCAGGATGGCGTTGGCGACGTCGGAGACCTCGGCGCGGGTCGGGCGCGAGGCGTGGATCATCGACTCCATCATCTGGGTGGCGACGATGACCGGCTTGGCGTTGCGGCGGGCCAGGGTGACCAGCTGCTTCTGGACCAGCGGCACCCGCTCCAGCGGGTACTCCACGGCCAGGTCGCCGCGGGCGACCATGATGGCGTCGAAGGCGAGGACGATCTCCTCCATGGCCTCGACGGCCTGCGGCTTCTCGATCTTGGCGATGACCGGCACCCGGATGCCGACCTCGTCCATGACCTCGTGGACGTCCTTGACGTCGTCCGCGTTGCGGACGAAGGACAGGGCGATCATGTCGACGCCCAGGCGCAGCGCGAAGCGCAGGTCGTCCTTGTCCTTCTCGGACAGGGCGGGCACGTTCACGGCCGCGCCGGGGAGGTTGATGCCCTTGTTGTTCGAGAGCACGCCGCCCTCGACCACCACGGTCCTCACCCGCGGGCCGTCGACGCTGACGACCTCCAGGGCGATGACGCCGTCGTTGATCAGGATCGGGTCGCCGGGCTTCACGTCGCCGGGCAGGCCCTTGTAGGTGGTGCCGCAGATGTGCTGGTCACCGGGGACGTCCTCGGTGGTGATGGTGAACTCGTCGCCGTTGTCGACGGTCACCGGGCCGTTGGCGAAGGTCGCCAGACGGATCTTCGGACCCTGGAGGTCGGCCAGGACGCCGATGGCCTTGCCGGTGTCCTCCGAGACCTGGCGGACCTTGCGGTACCGCTCCTCGTGGTCCGCGTGGTTGCCGTGGCTCATGTTCAGTCGGGCGACGTTCATGCCCGCCTCGACGATGGCCTTCAGCTGTTCGTAGGAGTCCGTCGCCGGACCCAGGGTGCAGACAATTTTCGCTCGGCGCATATGGATCAGTCTATCCGTTCGTGTTATAGGTGCATTCGGCACGCACCGGGAGGAATCGCCGACGAAAAGTTCCGAGGAGTGAGACGGTTCCGTGTCAGTCCTCGGACTCCCGGCGTTCCCGGTGCACCAGGGCGAAGGCCTGTCGGGCGATCTCCAGCTCCTCGTCGGTGGGCACCACGGCGACCGCCACCCGGCCGTACTCGGGCGAGATGATCCGGGCCTCGCCGGACCGCACCGAGTTCAGCTCCGGGTCGACGGCGATGCCCAGTTCCTCCAGTCCCGCGGTGGCCGCCGCGCGCACCGGCGCCGCGTTCTCCCCGACGCCGGCGGTGAACGCGATCGCGTCCACCCGGCCGAGCACCGCGTAGTAGCCGCCGATGTACTTGCGCAGCCGGTGGACGTACGAGTCGAAGGCCAGCTTCGCGTCCGCGTCCCCCTCGTCGGCCCGGCGCATGATCTCGCGCATGTCGTTCTCGCCGCACAGCCCGCGCAGGCCGCTGCGGCGGTTGAGCAGGTCGTCGATCTCGTCCACCGAGAGGCCGCCGACCCGGTGCAGGTGGAACACCACGCCGGCGTCGATGTCGCCCGAGCGGGTGCCCATGACCAGGCCCTCCAGCGGGGTCAGGCCCATCGAGGTGTCCACGCAGCGGCCGCCGGCGACCGCCGAGGCGGAGGCGCCGTTGCCCAGGTGCAGCACGATCACGTTGACCTCGGCCGGGTCCTTGCCGAGCAGCCGCGCGGTGGCCCGCGAGACGTACTGGTGCGAGGTGCCGTGGAAGCCGTAGCGGCGCACCCGGTGCCGGTCGGCGACGGCCTTGTCGATCGCGTACCGGGCCGAGTACTCGGGCATCGAGGCGTGGAAGGCGGTGTCGAAGACGGCCACCTGGGGGAGGTCGGGGCGCAGCGCGCGGGCCACCTCGATGCCGGTGATGTTGGCCGGGTTGTGCAGCGGGGCGACCGGGATCAGCCGGCGGATCTCCCGGAGCACGTCGTCGGTGATCACGGTCGGCTCGGTGAACCGCAGGCCGCCGTGCACCACCCGGTGGCCGATCGCGGCCAGCTCGGGGGAGTCCAGCCCGAGGCCGTCGGCGGACAGCTCCTCGGCGACGGCCTTGAGCGCGCCGGCGTGGTCCGGGAAGACCTGGACGGTCTCGCGCGCCTCGCCGCCGCGCGGGGTGTGCACCAGCCGCCCGCCGGTCTCACCGATCCGCTCGACCAGCCCGGCGGCCAGCTTGGCCCCGTCCAGCATGTCGATCAGCTGGTACTTCACCGACGAGGAGCCGGCGTTCAGCACGAGAACGCGGGTGCCTCCACTCATGCGGCCACCTCGCAGCGCTCGGCGGTCGCTTCGCGAAACACGCACCTACCGATGACTCGCTCGCTGCGCTCGCTCATGCGACGGGCTCCTTGCTGTCCTGGGACTGGATGGCGGTGATCGCGACGGTGTTGACGATGTCCTGCACCAGCGCCCCGCGGGAGAGGTCGTTGACGGGCTTGCGCAGCCCCTGGAGCACCGGCCCGACCGCGACCGCGCCGGCCGAACGCTGGACCGCCTTGTAGGTGTTGTTGCCCGTGTTGAGGTCCGGGAAGATCAGCACGGTGGCCCGCCCGGCGACCGGGGAGCCCGGCAGCTTGGTGGCCGCGACGTGGGCGTCCACCGCCGCGTCGTACTGGATCGGGCCCTCGACCAGGATGTCCGGCCGCAGCTCGCGGACCAGCTCGGTGGCCTTGCGGACCTTGTCGACGTCGGCGCCGGAGCCGGAGGTGCCGGTCGAGTACGAGAGCATCGCTACCCGCGGCTCCACCCCGAACTGGGCGGCGGTGGCGGCCGATTGGATGGCGATGTCGGCCAGCTGCTGGGCGTCCGGGTCCGGGTTGACGGCGCAGTCGCCGTACACCAGCACCCGGTCGGCCAGGCACATGAAGAAGACCGAGGAGACGATCGAGGCGCCCGGCGAGGTCTTGATCACCTCGAAGGCGGGCCGGATGGTGGCGGCGGTGGAGTGCGCCGCGCCGGAGACCATGCCGTCCGCGATGCCCTCCTGGACCATCAGGGTGCCGAAGTACGAGACGTCGGTGACGACGTCCAGCGCCAGCTCGACGGTCATCCCCTTGTGGGCGCGCAGCTTCGCGTACAGCTCGGCGAACTGGCGGCGCAGCGGGCTGGTGGCCGGGTCGACGATCCGCACCTGGGCCCGGTCGGCGGCCGGGTTCCCCCCGGCCTGGTGGCCGGGAGCCGTGCCCGCGTCGGGGAGGGCGATGCTCAGGGCCGAGGCCTTGCGGCGGACGGCGTCCACGTCGCCGAGCAGGGTGAGGTCGCAGATGTTGCGGCGCAGCAGGATCTCGGCGGCGCGCAGCACCCGTTCCTCGGTGCCCTCGGGCAGGACGACGTGCCGGCGGGCGCCGCGGGCGCGCTCCAGCAGCTCGTGCTCGAACATCATCGGGGTGACCCGGTCGGACCGGCCGACCTCGATCAGGTTGGTCAACTCGGCGGTGTCGACGTGCAGTTCGAAGAGGCCGAGGGCGATCTCGGCCTTCCGGGGGCTGGCCGGGGTGAGCTTGCCCTCCAGGTGGGTCAGATGGGCGGCGGTGGGCCAGCTGCCCTCGGGGACGACGGCGACCGGGGTGCCGGGGGCGAGCCGGGCGGCCAGTGCCATCACGTTGGGGCCGGGGTGCTGGCCGAGCGTCAGCAGTACGCCGGCGATCGGCGGGGCGCCGGCGGCGTGCGCGGCCAGCGAGCCGATCACCAGGTCGGCGCGGTCCCCGGGGGTGACCACCAGCGCGCCTTCGGTCAGCGCTTCCAGGAAGGTCGGCAGCATGGCGCCGCCGAAGACGTAGCCGCGCACGTCCCGGGCGAGGCCGGCGGCGTCCCCGATCAGCACCTCGGCGCCGGTCGCCTCGACCAGCTGGGCGACGGTGGGCGCGGCCAGGGCCGGCTCCTCCGGGATGACGTAGGCGGGGATCGGCAGCTTCTCGGTGAGGGTGCTCCGGATCCGCTGCTCGGCGCCGGGGGAGACCCGGTTGGCGATCATCGCGAGGGTCTGGCAGCCGAGGTCGGTGTACGCCCGGTGGGCGTTGCGGACCTCGGCGATGACCGTCTCGGCGTCCGCGCCGTGCCCGCCGACCACGGGCAGCACGGCGGCGCCGAACTCGTTGGCCAGGCGGGCGTTGAAGGCCAGTTCGTCCGGGATGCTGGTGTCGGAGAAGTCGGTGCCGAGCACCAGCACGGCCTGGCAGCGCCGCTCCAGCGCGTGGAAGCGGTCGACCAGGACGGAGACCAGCTCGTCCTGTCCCATGGCGGCCTGGAGCGCGGCGGCCTCCTCGTAGGTGAGGCCGTACAGCTCGGTGCTCGGCAGGTCGATCCGGTAGCGGCCGTGCAGCAGCTCGACCACGTGGTCGGAGCCCGGCCGCCCGGGCGCGGCGGCGTGCACCAGTGGGCGGAACACCCCGACCCGGTCCACCTGGCGGGTGAGCAGTTCCATGACCCCGAGTTCGACCGCCTGGCGGCCGTCCCCCCGGTCGATACCGGTCACGTACACGCTGCGCGCCACGTGGGTGTCTCCGTCCCGTCGTCTCGGAAAGTGGTCATATCGACCATACCTTCGCACCCCGAACGGCCATCCGCGAGCAGAACGGCGGGGTTCGGGCAAGGGGCGGAGGTCCCTCCCGGGTGCCCGCCCGGTGGGGCGGGCACCCGGGGCCTCGTCGTGGGGAGGCCCCCCCCCCACGGCTCCCCGCCAGGAGAGGGGAAACAAACGAGGCGAAGAGGGGGAGAGGAACACTCCTCATAACAGGAATGGCCCTCTCC